>JBMCUM010000008.1:0-17960 GCA_048622595.1 Planctomycetota bacterium
GGCGCGATGCGCCCGAGCGCCTGCGCCGCCGCGGCGCGCGTCGCGGGCTCGGCATCGCCGAGCAGCCGCTCGATCGGGTCGGCGAAGCCGTCCGCCCCGGCGGCACCGATCCACCGTAGGGCGACAAGCCGCTGCTCGCCGGCGCCGGACAGGGCTGCCGCGATCGCCGGTCTGACGGACGAGTCCGCAGGCGCCAGGTCCGTCCGCTCCCGGAGCTTCGCCAGCGCCGCGGCCCGCACGCCCGGCGCCTCGTCCCCTGCGAGCTCCAGCCAAGCGGCGCGCTTCACCCCCGCGGGCACGTCGGCGCGGTCCAGAGCGCCCGCCAGTTGCGCCCGCACCTGCGGTTCGGGGTCGCCGGCCGCCCGTTCGACGTGCGACGCGTCGCATCGCTCCAGGGTGACCAGCGCGGCCAGCGCCGCGGCGCGGACGTCCGGCGCGTCGTCGTCCAGGGCGCGCTCGACGGCGTCGGCGGATGCGTCGGAGGCGTGCCCGCCCAGCGCCGTCGCCGCCGCCGCCCGTACGCTCGTCGCGTCGTCGGAGCGGAGCAGTTCGAGCAGCACGTCGCGGGCGAGTGTGCCCCTCACCCCGCCCAGCGTGCGAGCGAGGTTGGCGCGGAAGCGCGCCCCGGCCGGCGGCTTGCCCGCCTCGTCCGCGTCCGGGTCGGGCAGGTCGAACGCCCCCTCGTCGGTCGGCGCCGAATCGACGTCGACGCCCACGGCCAGATCCAGCGCCGGAAGGTCCAGCCCGCCGAGCCCCTCGCGCAGCACCTCGGCGCTGGCGAACTGGTTGCGCAGGAACGGCATCGCCCGCTCGGCGTGCGGCGAGTCCAGCACCCGCAGCGCCTGGGGAACGTAGGCTGGGCTCGCCGGAGCGCGCGCCTTGTTCTTGCCCTTGCGCAGCAGCATGTTCAGCGCCCACCCGGCCGCGCGGGCGAACGGCTCCTCCGAGGTCGCCTCCGCCTCCAGGATGCGCTTGGCCGAGTTGTGCGGACCTTCCCATGGACTGTCGTGCGCCCAGTGCGGGCGGTATCCGATCCACTTGGCCCAGTTGAAGAACACCGCCGGCGGCGTGGCCTTGCCGCGGTCCAGTCGCTCCACCCAGGGGTCGGCCAGGTCCGCCCCGGCGGCCTGGAAGACTAGCTCGACCAGCGCCGCGGCGCATGTGCGGGGGCGCTCGTAGGGGCGGTCCACATGTCGCGTGGCGACGAGCCCGTCGGGCCCGGCAGCGCGCCACGTCAGGCGCCGGCGGGTCAGGTCGCAGGCGATATAGACGTCGGCCGGAAGGAACGCCCCCCATCGCTCGGCCAGCGTCTCGCCCGAGGCGCGGTACAGTCCCGTTTTGACCGCGCGGTAGACGCCGTTGACCTCGCCGCGACCGACCAGGTCGATCTCCGTGCTGCGGGCGACGTAGTCGCCGAGGATTTGCCCGCAGCCGAGCATCAACGCCGCCTCGTCGCCCAACGCCCCCCACGCCAGCACGTTACTGGGTCGCTCCACCAGCACAGCGACGGTACGCTGCGCTGCGGCTTGCGCGGTATGCAGGGCGACAACAACCAGCGCAAAGATGAGCATACATCGACGTTTCAGGCGGGTTGAGGGCATGGGGTAGCTTCCGTTCGGGCGGTGCGGGTGCTCGGGCGGCGGGCGGTACGGGTTGCTTGTTTGGACGCCCGTTCTTTTCTTAGCATAGCGGTCGGCCCGACGCTGGACAAGCCCGCCGCGCCGGCGGACGCAACCATGCATGCGCCGGGCTGGGCGAACGTCTTTGCGTCGCCGGTGGCGCGGCCTACATAGGCCGAAACCGACGCGCAGTGCAGGGGTTTATTCCCCCTGACCCGGATTATCCGACGACTGACCGGACGACGACGCAGGCAGGCGCCGGTTCGGCGCAGGCCTGCCGGCGCCTCCCGCCGTTCCGTCGCCTGCTTATGCGGGTCGGTGTGCACGCCTGTTGGGACACTGCGAGATTGACCATGCCCATGGACGCGAGGATCCCCCGGCGCCGGCGAATCCGGTCCGGGTCGCTGGTGATCGCCCTGCTGATGACGGGTCTGGCTGCAGCGCCGGCTGGGGCGGGGGTGATTGACGAGGCCCGCACAGCCCTCGAGGCCGGCGAGTACGACAAGGTCGACGAGGTGCTGGACGATGCATTGCGGGCGGCCGAGCCGTCCGCCGAGGCGCTCGAGTTGTCCTACGAGGCGAACCGGCGTGCCGGTCGGGTCGTCACGGCGCACCGACGGATTACGGCCCTGCTCGAGCGGGAGGACGAGCCGTCGCTCGACCGGCTGCTGGGCGGGGCGCGGATGGCGGAGCGCGCCGGTCGCCGTCGCCTGGCGCTGAATCGCTACCTGGTCTGGGCGGATCGACGGAAGGGTAAGTCGCCGGAGCTGTACGAGGCGCTGACGTTCCTGGCGCGGTACGGCAACTTTCCCGAGCGGTACAAGCGCCTGGTGGAGACGTTCGGAGCCGACGCGGCGGCATGGAAACTGGGGCAGGGGCTGCTTCCGCGCGTGCTCCGCGCCGGCGAGCCGGACGTGTCGCTCGATCTGACGCGATTCCTTGTCGAGCACTTCCACGAGGAAGGGCAGGTGCGGCATCTGCAGTACCAGCTCCGCCGAGCGGTGGACCACCGCCAGCTCGGGCGCGACGAGCAGACGGCGCGCGTCCAGCCGTTCGTCATCCTCGCGCCCTGGCCGACCGTGGACTGGGACCGCGGGCCGCGGCGCGATCTGTGGCACGCCGCCCGTGGCGTGATGAAGCCCGAGCCCATGGTGCGCATCCTGCTGGACATGGAGCGCGCCCACCCTGCCGACGGCGAGATGCCCTGGGACTACGCCCGTTACTTCAGCTACCTCGACCGCATCGAGGACGCCGACGCGCGTCACGAGCTGGCCGCGGCGTTCATCGCGCTGTACGAGAAGCGCGAGAACTACGGCCGGCTGTTGTGGGGGCTGCGCAGCAACCGCAACGCGTTCACGACCGACGGGCGGGCGCTCGTCGACGCCCGCCGGGCCGAGCGGTTCATCGAGGCTTACGTCAAGCGGGGTGGGACCCACACTAACAACATCTTCGACGTGACGGACAGGTATATCGGACTGACCGGCGACCGGGGGATCAAGCTGCTTCGCAAGCATGTCGCCCTGCTCGACGAGGACCACGTGCGGCGGGTGCTGGACGCGATGCGCCACCGTCGCGAGCAGACGGCGAAGGAGGCCGGGGAGGAACCGACCCCGTTGGAGCCGGATACGATCCGCCGCGTCCACGCCGACGCCGTCGCCGGACGCCACCTCCACGCGCGGATGCAGTTGAACCGGCGCATCTGGGACTACCTCGCCCGCGCGGGCATGGACGAGGTGCTGTGGCGGACCGCGCGGTGGTACGTCCTGGCGCACCCGGCCGAGTTCAACGCCGGCTGGGCGGCCGAGCACATATTCGCGGCCGAGCGGTTCGACGTGGGCAAGCGGCTGGCGCTGCTGGAGGAACTGGCGCTGGGCACCGGGCGCGCCGAGCCGATCGACGCGCTGCTCGATGCGGTAGGTCAAGTCGCCCTGGGCGAGGACAAGCGGTTCGTTCGGATCCGCAAGCAGTACGAGCGGCTCGACGCAGGGCGCGACCCGCTGCTGCGGACACTGGCGAAGATGCGCGGGTTCGAGCGCCACGACGCCGAGGCGACGGTCAAGCTCGCCGCGGCGTTCCTCGGCGAGTACGACCGCGAGCGTCCGCTGGTGGCTGATTGGGGCGACTGTGACAGCATCGAACACGTGCAGTTGCTGCGCCTGATGCGCGCCCACAGCGACCGGACGGGGCGCCATGGGGACGACCGGGCACGGTGGGCGCGGACGTGGCTGGGCGAGGTCGGCGTGGGCTGGGCGATGGACGTGGCGACCGGCTGGGGGCAGCGGCACGGCGTGCTGTACGACCATGTCGAGCACGTCGTCGCCCAACTCGACGGCGCCGAGGGCCGACGGGTGGACTCCATCTGGCGACACATGTCCGAGCTGCGCCACCCCAACCGCGATATCACGCCGGTGTTCGCGGACGCCTACGACCAGATGGGCGCGGACAACGCCGTGCGCTACCTGCTCAACAACTGGCGTCGCTGGGACGACCACGACAAGCCCGAGCACCAGCAGTTCGTCGTCGAGCAGCTCGAGCGGATCATCGACGCGACGGATTTCCGACTCAGTCCCCGCATGGAGCACGACCTGCTGGGCCTGCTGGAAGGGTGGACGCACCACCGGCGGCTGGACGTGTCGGTCAAGGCGCTGGACGGCATCCGGGACGGGCACGTCCGGCGTCGCGGCGGAATGGACCAGGCCGACCCCGACCGCCTGGCGCGCCTGCACGAGCTGTACCGGCGCAGCGAGCACCCCGAGCAGGCGGCGAAGCTGGCCCGGAAGATGCTCGACAGCGCCGCCCGCGGCGACATCACGCGTCGCATCGCCGTCGTCGAGGCGCTGCTGGGCTACGGCGGGCTGCCCGACGACGGGCCGGAGGAACGTAAGTCCGGGCACTGGTATTCCGTGCTGGTGGACCATCTGCTTCCGCTGCAGCGGAAGCTGCCCGTCCGGCGCCGCGTCGAGGTGGGCGTCCACGACGCGCTGGGACAACGCATCGCCGAGAAGCTCGACGCGCTGAGCGACCCCGCCGGCGGCGAACCGGACGGGTCCGGACGCAAGCTGCGCGACGCGCTGGTCGAGGCGGCAGACCACCTGGCGGCGCGGCTGGCCTCCGGGGCACGCTTCCACGGGCACGACCATCACCGCGGCGAGCTGCCCCGGCTCGTGCTGGCCCACGACGCCCGCGCCGGCGACGGGGACGGCGTCGGCCGGGGCGTCAGCGACCTGGCCGACCACGCCCGCGTCGACGAGAACTGGGACGTGAACTTCTCCCGGGTGATCGAGCCGGTGATCCGGACGCTGGAGTCGGCGGACGCGCCCGAGCCGGCCTTCGCGTTCATCAACCTGGTCGAGAACCTCCATCAGCTTCCCCCGGCCCACGCCGACCGGCTGTCCGTTCCGCGCAGCCGCGTCGCCCGCCGCATCCCGAACCTGATCTCCGTTCCGAAAAGCGATCCGACATACGAACTGCACGTGGCGGCCCATCACCTGTCGCTGGGCAACGCCACGCGTGCGTGGGAGCTCAGCCGCGACAAGCTCAAGCTGCTTTTCGAGACGTGGAAGACGCTCGATGCGGACTACGTCGCCTGGGCCATCGACCAGATGCGCAAGCAGAAACGGCTCGAGGGCGCCCTGGAGCTGGCGATGACCGTGCTTCTGGACGAGCAGCGCCTTGCCCCTCGTGTGGCCGCGAAGGTCGGCCTGGTCAAGGCCGACACCTATCGCGACATGGAGAACTACCAGGCCGCCCGCGACGAGTACGAGTCGCTGCGGAACAACAAGCGCTACGCCGGAACGCCCGCCGCCGCCGAGGCGCGGTACCGCCTGATCGAGCTGCTGATCATCACCAAGGACTACGCCACCGCCGAGCAGATGCTCGCCCGCCTGGCCGATTCGTCCAACCTGCCCCAGCAGGCGGAGGCCTATTACTACTACGCACGCATCGCCTACGAGCAGGAGCGGTACCGCGAGACGGCCGACTACCTCAAGAAGGTCCGCGACCGCGTGATGGACCACGTCGAGGCCGCCTTCCTCGAAGGCGAGCTCGCCCTCGTGCTTCCCGGCGGACTTCAAAAGACCGAGGTCGAGGTGGGCAACCCGGAGCTGGCGACGGTCGCCATCCCCGGGCGGGAACTGACCCTCAAGCTCCAGGACGCCAACCTGTCCATCGCCCGCAGCAGCGCGGCCATCCCGGTGGTGGTGCGCACCACGGCGGGCGGGGACCGCGAGCGGGTGCGGCTGATGCCCAGCGCCACGGCGCGTCACGTGTTCTCGGGGAGGATCAAGACCTCCCTGGGCGAGGTCGAGCAGGACAACCTGCAGCTCGAGCTGCGCGGGGACGACCGTGTCAGCTACGTGATCGACCCGGAGTTTCAGAAGGCCAACGACCTGGACTACCCCCCGAAGTACCTGGAGGTCAAGTCGGACGCGCGCCTGGTCGCCAGCAGCGGCGAGATCCTCACGCCCGAGGAGGAACAGGCCCGCCAGCTCGAGCGGAAGCTCTCGGCGACGGCGTCGCCCGGGACGGACGACGATCGCCACTGGGCGTACCGCAACGATCGGATGATCCGCCCGGGCAACCCGGTGCACGTGCAGGTCGCCGACGCCGACCGCGACATGGGCCCGCAACGCGACACCGTCCGCGTGACCCTGCGGACCAGCTCGGGCGACGCGGTGCGCGGCGTGGTGCTGACCGAGGTCGCCCCCCACGCCGGGATCTTCCGCGGATCGGTGCCCACCGGCATCCCGCTGCCCAAGGCGACCGCCTCGGACACGTTCGAGGGGCTGGACCCCGCTGCGCTGATCAACACCGCCCACGAGGGCCGCTGGGCCAGTCTCGCCGACGCCGCGGCGCCCAAGTGGGTCCAGGTCGACACGATGAGCTCGCACGCGGTGGCGCGGGCGACGCTGCGGTCGGACGACCTCGACCGGGTCAAGAACGTTCGCCTGCTCGGGTCGCTGTCGGGCGAGTTCGAGGAGCTGGCCGCCTGGCCGGTCGGACGCGAGGAGCGCGGGCTCCGCACGGAGTATTTCGCCGACCGCACGTTCGACAAGAAGGTCTTCGAGCGGACGACGGGTCCGGTCGACTTCTACGCGCGTCACCGCCCCAACGCGCACACGCCGCGGGACAACTTCTCCATCCGCTACACCGGCTTTCTGGCTCCCGACAGCGGCGGGACGTACACGCTTCATCTCGCGGCCGATGACCGGGCGAAGCTGTGGATCGACGGCGAGCTCGTGACCGAGGTGACCGACGCGGGGAAGCCGGCGTCGGCGGAGGTGGACCTGCGCGGCGGTCATCGCCACGCAATTCGCATCGATTTCGTCGAGCACGGCTCGCGCGCCCGGCTGAAGCTGGAATGGGAAAGCGAGGACCGCGAGCGGACGGTAATCCCGGCGCGGTACCTGCTTCCTCACGACGGGCCGACGGCCGGGCGGCGCGACGACCTGGTCGTCCGCGCGGCCAAGGGGAGGACCGGCACGCGGCTGGATCAGATGCGGCGTCACCTTGCGCTCACCGACGGCGTGCGGTTCTACCAGCGCAGCACGGTTCTCGATCGTCGCGACACGCCGTGGTACGGCGGAGACGGGGCGTACACGGCGCGGATGACCGGGACGTTCTACCTGCCCGAGCGGCGTGTGCTCGAGCTGACCATGACCCAGGACAAGTCGCGCCGCGACCGCCAGCACGCCTACGTGCTGATCGACGGGGAGATGCTGTTCGGCGGGCGGGTCGACGACCGCGCGCGCAAGCAGGTCCGCCGCATCACCCTCGAGCCCGGCGCCCACGACCTGGAGGTCGCCACCACCGACGTGGGACGCGACGGGCGGGTGGCGCTTGCCTACCGCACCGACGAGGGCGAGTTCGAGCCCCTTCCGGCCGAGTGGTTCAGCGTCGACCATCACCCCGAGTTGGCCGCGCACGTCATGCCCCGGGCCGAGCTGAGCTTCCGGGAGCGGTCCGTCGTCGCCACGCTCGAAGAGCCCCGGCGCCTGCGCGCCCTGCGCTGGGTGTTCGAGTCGTTCACGGGCAACAAGCTTTCAGCCGAGAGGTTGGAGGTCACCACCGCCGACGGCGAGACGGTGATCCCGACCGACGAGGATTTCCGCTCCGGGTTGACGAACCGGACGCTGGAGATCGCCCCTGGCGACGACGTGACGGTGACCTACGAGGACAAGCGGCGCCTCCGCAGCGACGCGCCCACGCTGACCTCGCGCCTCCACGCGCGCTACTTCGACGGCGAGATCCGCATCGCGCGCGAGGAGGTGACGATGGAGGACGGCCGCGCCGAGAGCACCTACCACCCCATGCGGCGGTTCTCGGTGGGCGATCAGCTCGCGGTGTTGGTGACGGACTACGACGCGGACGTCAGCCCGGAAGCCGACACGCTCGAGGTGATCGCCACGACCAGCGGCGGCGAGCGGCTGACGGTGCGCGCCCGCGAGCAGCCGCGCCATCGGCAGCGGGACCGCATCCACAGCGGACGATTTTTGGCGCTGGTCAAGACGGGCCAGACCGGCGGGAAGCGCACGCTGGCGGTCAAGCCGGGCGAGCGGATCACGGTGGCGTACCTGGACGAGGAGAACACCCGCCCCGGCGTGCCCACCTACCGCAAGTACCACCTGCGGGAGGGCGGCTCGCGCCAGGCGGACTACCTCGTCTACCGCACGCACGTCAAGATGGTCGAGGACGACTCGCTCGAGGCCCGCGCCAAGCTGCGCCGCCTGCGGCGCCGGCGGGCCGATGGCGACGAGCCCATCACCATCTACCGCGAGCAGATCGTCGCCACGCACCCGGACTACGGCGCCGAGGCGACCGACGATGCCGAGCCCGCCCGTGCGCAGGCGGCGTCGGAAGCCCCGGCCGTGAGCGTGCGGGCGCCGCTGCTGTTCGCCCTGCGCTGTCCGGCGCGGGCCAAGCACAGCGCCAGCGAACTGACCGTCCGCGCGGTCGCTCAAAGCGAGCTCGACGCCGCCAGGCGGGAGGACCGCCCGGCGCGCGTGCTGAAGGTCCCGGTCTCGCTGACGCCCATCAGCTCACTGGCACGCGCGAAGGGCTACCCGATCCAGTTGCGCAGTCACGTCCGCCGCGACGCCGAGCAGATGCTGGCCGACGGCGTGTTCGCCGGGATCATCCGCCTGCAGATCGGCTCGCCCGGCGACGCGGTCAACGACCTGGTCCTGACCGGAAGCAAGCAATTCGCCAGCCGGCGGCAGCGCATCGCCGACCAGCAGCGCTACCGCGTGCCGACGATGATCGTCTCCGGACGCGACGTGGTGCACCTGAAGTATGAGGACCCCGAGACGGGCGAGGCGTACCGGCAATCGGTCCGCCTGCTGGCCGATGCGCACCTGCAACTGCTCGATCACACGTTCACCGCGCAGAACGCGGCGATTCACCTCGGCGAGCGGTTCCACGTGCAGGTGACCGACCCGGACCGGGACCTGAGCGACCGGCGCGACGTCGTCGAGGTGGACGTCGCCGCCGCATCGGGCGATCGGGCGACGCTGAAGCTGACCGAGACGCTGGCCCACAGCGGGGTGTTCACCTCGCGGCTGACGCCCACGTTCCGCGGTCTTGCGGACGGCGAGACGAACGCCGACGACGAGGCGTCGGACGAAGCGGGGGCGGAGGACCCGGCCGGCGAGGGCGGCGAGCCGACGCGCGGCGAGATGTTCCGCGTGGCCTTCGGCGACACGGTGACGTTCAGCTACGTGGACCGTCCGTCGCTGACCGGAGGGCCGACCCCCGACGAGCCGCGGCGCGTCGTGGTCGAGGGACGCATCCACCACGGCGCCGACGCGCGCCTCGCCAGCTTCACCAAGCAGTTCGACGATCCCGAGATGGCCGTCAAGACCAGCTTCCTGACCGCCGAGGCGCTGTTCGAGCTGGCCAAGCAGTACCGCAAGCTCGACCAGCCCGACCAGGCCGAGGCCCGCATCGCCCGCGGAAAGCGGATCCTCCGCGAGGCGCTGGACGACTATCCCGACACGACGCTCAAGGCCCAGGGAGCGTTCCTGCTGGCGAACCTGGAGGAGGAGTCGGGCAACTACCGCAAGGCGATCGCGCGCTACTCGGAGGTGATCCGCAATCACGGCGACTCGGCCTTCGCGGCGCGGTCGCAGTTCAAGAAGGGCTTGTGTTTCGAGAAGCTCGAGCACTACGACCAGGCGTGCGAGGAATACGTCCGCGTGATCTACGTCTACTCGGACCACGCGGACCTGGTCGCCAAGGCGACGGTGCGCCTGGGACGGTACTACTACCAGCACGAGAAGTACCAGACGGCCGGACGCATCTTCTACAAGTTCCAGCAGCGCAACCCGCACCACGAGCTGGCGCCCATGGCCGTGTTCCTCGCCGGAAGCTGCCACAAGAAGATGGAGAGCTATCGCGAGGCGGCGAAGATGTACAAGGTGGTCATCGAGGAGTATCGTGACGCCAGGAAGGTTCGCGCCGAGGCGATGTACTGGCTGGGCGACTGCTACTACAGCGCGCGAGACTACGTCGAGGCGTACCGCGCGTTTAAGAAACTCACGTGGGACTACCCGGAGAGCAAGTACGCCAAGATCGCGCGGGGACGCCTGACCGAGCGCCCGATGGTCCGCGCCGCGCGGGAGTTGGAGTGACATGAGCGAATCGCCGACGCGCAGGAGCGGGTCGCACCACCTGCCGGGCGTCCGCGCCGCGGCCGTCCTTCTGGCGGTGCTGGCCGCTGCGCCGGCGTCGGCGCAGGCGGGCGGGGATCTGTGGCGGTTGTCGGCGGCCCGGTTCAAGCGGATGGACCCGTTCGAGCGCGCCCAGTACCAGCGGGCGGCGCGGGCGTTCGAGCAGGGCGACTATCGCACCGCGGCCGCGGAGTTCGGCAAGTTCCGCAGCCAGTTCGACGATTGTGTCAACCTGTCGCACATGATCCTCATGCAGGGCAGGAGTCTGCATCGGGACAAGAAGCGCAACGAGGCGATCAGGATCTACAACCAGGTGCTGGACTACTTCGCCCACGTGACCGCCGACGCCGCCCCGGCGCTGTACTACCAGGGCGTGGCGCAGATGCAGAACGGCGACGTGCTCAAGGGCCTGTCCACCCTCAACCGCATGGTCGAGCACGAGCGCTACCGCCGGCACCCGCGCACCGCCGGCGCCCTGCGCCGCCTGGCCGACTACTACGTCGAACACGGAAAGCCCGCCAAGGCCGTCGGATACTGGAAGCAGACCGTCGCGGACTTCGACGACGCCAACTCGCACCAGGCGCGTCGCGCCCGCGCCCGGCTGACGAAGTACTACATCGCCACGGGCGACTACGCCGCGTACGAGGAGTGGATCGTCGACCCCGAGCACGACGCGCCGGGCGAGCACCGTCGCTGGGTGACGGACTACGCCTGGTCCCGCGCCTATCACCGCGAGGGCGACTGGCGCGAGCTGATCGGCGAGGGCGTGCCCGTCGCCCGCCGCCGCCGGGAGTTCTGGGACTACTTCACCGGCGGGCGCCGCTGGTGGGAGCAGACCGGGCGCCTGTGGGATTACTACCGGCACGCGCTGAACTACGCGGCCTTCCGCCTGGATGACGACGAGGCGCTGAAGCGGATCGTCGACCAGGCGGTCGCCCATGTCCGCGAGGACGACGCCGCCGAGCGGCGCGACGACCGCCTGTGGTGGCTGGCCGACCGACTGTCGCGCGCCGACAAGTTCCTCCGCGCCCGTCACTGCCTGGAGCAGATGGACGATCGCCACCGGGCCCGCTACGGCGAGTACGTCATGCTCGCCCGTCAGCGCAAGTACGCCGAGGCCGCCGACGTGCTCAAAGGCATCATCGCCGGCGACGACGCCGACGGCGCCTGGACCGCTCGCGCCGAAAAGGACCTGGCGCGGTTGTATCACCACCACCTCGGCAAGCACGCCGAGGCGATCAAACTGTACCGGACGATCAACCAGCCGCCGGGGACGGTCTGGGCCGTCGCCGACTGCTACGCGAGGATGGGCAAGCTCGAGCAGGCGCTGACCAAGCTGCTGGAGATCGAGAATGCGTTCCCGTCCGAGGCGTCAAAGGCGGCGTGGCGGCGGGTGAAACTGCTTTCCGGGGACGACAAGGCCCGCGCCATCGCCGAGGCGCGCCGCGTGCTGAAGGTCTACCCCGAGTCGTCCGAGTCCTCCCAGGCCCACCAGTACCTCGAAAAGCAGGGCATCGCCACCGGCGGGGCGGTGATCGACGAGAACTAGCCCGCCCGGGCCGCCCGGCGGCAGGCCGCTGAGAACAACACAACGAGGACGTTTCGATGATCAACCATGCAGACAGCGCCCGTGGCGGCCCGGCCGGGCGCAAGCGACGGCATCGCGCGTTTGGGGCGGCGACGCTGGCGCTGGCGGGAATGCTTGCGGTGGCGCCGGCGGGCGCCCAGGACGGCGACGACGGATCGGCCGGCGAGGCCCGGATGCAGTTCAAGGCCAAGGAAATGCTCGACCGCGGGCTGACGCTGCTGGAGCAGAAGCAGACGGACCGCGCGGTGAAGGTGCTCGAGTCGGTCCCGCGGATGTACCCCAAGGCGCGGGCGAGGTTCGCCGCGCACCTGGCGCTGGGGCGGCATTACCTGGACGAGCGGAAGTACGACCTGGCGGCCAAGCAGTTCAACGCCGCACGCCAAAGCGCGGACGACGACGAGCGCGCGGAGGCGATCTACCGCCTGGGCATCTGCCACTACCATCGCGACGACTTCGACAACGCGTTCATCGCCCTGCGCCAGGTGACGCAGGAGTACCCGTGGAGCGCAGGCGCCAACCAGGCGTACTACTACATCGGTCAGTGCCACTTCCGCCTGGGACGCTGGGCCAAGGCGGTCGAGGCGCTGCAGATGGTGGGCACGTCGGTTCCCCCCGCCAGCCAGGGCGAGCTGAAGGTCGAGGCCGGGCAGCGCCTGTTCGTCAAGGTCCACGACCAGGACCTCGTCGTGCGGCGCAAGACCGGTGAGCCGGTCACCGTCGTCGTGCGGACCGCCGGGGGCGACCGCCAAACGGTCACGCTGTCGCCCCTGGGCGACGAGGGGCGGGACTACATCGGCTCGGTTCCGACCACGCTGGGTCAGGCAGCGCCCGATGACGGCGTGCTGCAGATTATCGGGCACGAGCAGGTCGAAGTCCTCTACACCGACGCCAAAACCCGCTCGGGCGAGGTGGACCGGAAGATCGTCGGGCGCAACGAACTGGTGTCCACGGCGGCGGTCGGGTTCACGGACGGGGCGTACCGCGAGTACACCGAGGGCGTGTTCGGCGACAGCGACTGCTTCATGCGGGTCAAGGACCTCGACCGGGACCGCAGCGGCGAGCCGGACACCGTCAGTGTCCGCGTCCGCACGCAGTACAAGCTCCAGCGCGAGCAGCAGCCGCCGTCCGAGCAGCTCGAGTTCGTCGAGACCGAACAGCCCGAGTGGGAGGCGCGCGACGAGGTGGAGGCGACCCTGACCGAGACCGGCCCGCACACCGGGGTGTTCGTCGGGTCCATCGTCCCGGCGGTGGTCTCGGACGCCTCCGAGATCCGCCGCGACGACGACGAACTGTCGGCGATGAAGGGCGACCGGATCGTCATGACCTACGTCGACCACGCGCACATGCACGGCGACGAGCCGCGCGAGGTCACCGCCACGGCGCAGATGCTCATCGGTCGGATCCGCGACGTGAAGATCGAGCAGCGGGTGGTCGAGGAGCCCGAGCTCAAGGCCCGCAAGAACCTCATCGAGGCGAAGATCTACCGCAAGCTCGGGCAGATCTTCAAGGACGTGGGCCTGGACGACGACGCGGCGGACAAGGCGCAGATCGGCCTGGATCGCGTCAACGAGGTGCTGCGGATGAGCGCCAGCGCCAGTCTGGACCGCCAGACGGTCGAGCAGGCGTTCAACGTCAAGTGGGACCTGCTGCTGGTGCAGGGGAAGCTCTCGGCCGCCATCGACGTCTGCCGCACGCTGACCCAACTGTTCCCCGACTCGACCCTGGTCGACCGGGCCCTGCTGGACATCGGAAAGGCCAAGATGCGCGCCGGGCTCGGCCGCGACGCCATGGGCGTGTTCAGCGCCATCCTGCGCCTGCCGACCAGCGACCTCAAGCCGGAGGCGATGTACCTCATCGCCGAGGTCCGCGCCGCCGAGGCGCGCCGCCGCGACGCGCCGGACTTGTCGCACGCGATGCTGGCCTACAAGCGCGTGGCCGACACGTACCCGGATTCCTCGTTTGCCGGCGACGCCCTGGAGAAGATCGCCCAGTACTACATCGACACGAAGGACTATGCCCGGGCGGTGGAGCTGATGGAGCGGGTGTTCATGGACTACCCCGACGCCGGGTTCCTGGACAAGATGCTGCTGAAGTGGGTGCAGGCGGCGTACCGGATGGGCGACCTGGCCGCGGCCAAGGAAAAATGCGACCAGTTGCTCGCGGAGTTCCCCGCCAGCCCCCTGTCCGGAAAAGCCAAGGAGTTCCGCGCCACGATCCTTCGAAAGATGGGCGGATAAGCGCCGCACGACGATGACAACACGCCGGCGGCGCCGCGGCGCCGCCGGCAGATGCCTGGTGCGGCGGCCCCGCCCGCAGAGAGAACCGGAGAGCACCAACGTGCTTGAATACCTGATTAACGGCGGATTCATGATGATCCCGCTGGCGGCTTGCTCCGTGGTGGCCGTGGCGGTCATCATCGACCGCGTGCTGGCATTCCGCGCCGCCGAGACCGACACGCACGGGCTGCGCCGGCTGGTCAGCGACGCGCTGGACGACGGGCGGCTCGACGGGGCGATCGACGCCTGCCGCGAGTTCCGCGGACCGGTGGCGGCGGTGATGTACGCCGGTCTGGACAAGCTGCGCCGCCTGCGCGAGCGCCGTCGCCCGCAAGGCGAGATCGAGGTCAACGTCGCCAAGACGATGGAGGACTACGCCCCCCACGTCCTGGAGACGCTGGAGAAGCGGCTGAACCTGCTTGCCCTGATCGCCAGCGCCTCGCCCCTGCTGGGGATGACCGGGACGGTGACCGGCATGATCAAGTCGTTCGAGCGGATCGTGCAGACCGGCGGCGGGGACATTGCCGAGGCGGCCGCCGGCGGCATCGCCGAGGCGCTGATCACCACCGCGTCGGGGCTGATCATCGCGCTTCCGGCGCTGGTGGCGTACAACCTGCTGACCAAGCGGATCGACCGGATCACGCTGGAGATCGAGCGGTCGACGTCGGAGCTGATCGACTTCGTCTCGCTGGGCATGGAGCAGGAGTGACACCGGATGCCCCTGCGGCGGCGTGAACGACTCGAGGCGGAGATCAACGTGGGCGCGTTCGCCGACATCGCGTTCCTGCTGATCATCTTCTTCATCCTCGCCACCACGCTCATCCAGCTTCGCGGGCAGGAGCTGGACATCCCCGCCGGCAAAGAGCAGCCGCAGGAGGCCGAGCAGACCTGGCCCACGGTGAGCATCGACACTGACGCGATCCGCTGGGGCGAGCAGGCCGCACCGGTCGACATGGACGCCCTGCGCGCGAAGCTGGCGGGACTGAACCTTCCCGACAAGGACCCGGACGAGCGGTTCGTGGTGCTCAACGCCGCGCCCGGCGTGTCCTACCAGCGGTACTTCCGCACGGTGCTGGCGATCAGCAAGGCCGGGGGCGTGCTGGCGATTATCGATCGCGATAAAGGTCGGGCGGGCTCGGCGCGCGCCGCCGGGGCGGGGGGCGGAAGGGGGTCGGGCCGATGAGCGTCCGCCGCCGCCGTCGCCTGTCGGTCGTGGTGCCCATCGCCACGATCGGCGACATCGCGTTCCTGCTGATCATCTTCTTCGTGCTGGTCAGCAACTTCCGCGAGCAGAACATCGAGCTGGAACAGCCCGACGCGCCGGACATCGAGCAGCTCGAGGCGGCCGGGATGACCGTGTCGATCGACGAAACGGGACAGGTGTGGTTCGGCGGCGCCCGCTGTGCCGCCGAGGCCCTGGAGACGCGCGTGGGCGACCGGCTGGAAGGACGCGCCGACAAGACCGTCATGCTCCAGGTGGACCGGGAGCTGGCGCAGCACCAGTACGGCCCGGTCGTGCTGGCGCTGTCGCGCGCCGGGGCGACCATCGCCATGGTGGGCACGCTGTCCGACGAACCGTGAGCCGGCGCCGATGGGCGCAGGAGACAGACGCAATGAGTGAACCGTACGATGACGCAAGGACCGGCGACGCGGGCGAGCCGCACCAGACCAGGGGCAGCTCGTCAGCCGCCGCCGAGTCGACCCGCGAGGCCGACGCCCTGATGCCCGCCGCCCCGCGCTTCTCGCTGTGGGCGCTGGTGGGTTGCTCGGTGGCGATGCACGCCGTGCTGGTCGGCGCCACGTCGGTGGGGTACCTGCTTGAGGTGGCCGAGTATGGGACGTGGGACCCCGCCGCCGCCAAGGCCGAACGCCATCGCGACGCCGAGCGCGACGAGGCACGTGCCCAGGCCGAGGCCGAAAGGCAGACCGCCGCAGAGCAAGCCGCGCGCCAGGCGGACCCATCCGACGATGCGGACGACGACCAGGCCGCGCCGATCGAGGAGACCATCACCGAAACCAGCGACGAACGCCCCACCGAGACCGAGTGGGGCAGCGAAGACCCGGAGGACTGGTAGCCCGGCTCGGGCCCGCGGACGGGCGCGGGCTGCGGCACGTTCGTCCGGGCGCGTGAGCCCGCCGGGCCCGGCCGTCGTCTGGCTCCCGGGCCGGGCCGTCCGTCACCATGGCGCCACGACGCACGAGCAACTCGACAAGGCGCGACCCCGGCGCCGTCGCAGCCGCGGCCGCCTGCCACGTCGCCGGCGCCATCCACCGCGCGGTGACGTTCCTTCTGTACGGCTTCGCCGCGGGCGTGGGCCGGCTCATCGGCCCGCTGCCCTGGTCGCTGCGCCTGGGCGTTCTGGTCGGCGGGCTGGTCGCCCTTTCCGCCACGCTCGGACCCCTGACAACCGGCTTCCTCCTGCCGGTCGAGGACATGCCGCGCGCGGCGGTGAACGTGCTGCGCGATGCGGGCGTGACGCACCGGCTGGACCTGCTGCGCCGCGCGGGGTACGTGGCGGCGTGTGTGCTGGCCGCGTGCGGCGCCGCGGGGCTGTTCCCGCGCCGCTGGGGCCTGTGGGCGCTGCACCTCGGGGCCGTGGCGTTCGCCGCGCTGTGGGTGGGGGCGTTTACGCTGGTCACGAACGTGCCCTCGCTGCTACACGCCGAGCTCGCAGCCGATTTCGACGAGCAGCAGCGCAACGCGTGGCTGGTCCGCGCGTGGTTGACGCTGCTTTCGCCGGTGGCGTGGTGGTTGCTGTTCGTGTTGACGCTGCGATACACGCCGGTGTGGCGTTTCTACCGCCTCGCGCCGCGCGCCGAAAACGCCGCCCCGGGTGAAGGGCACCGCGCCCCGGACCGCGCCCGGCGCCTGGTCGGTCGTCTCGGCGCTCGACGGGTCGCCCCCATCGGCGACCGCGTGTTCGCCGGTTTCCGCACCGGTGGGCGCGACCCTGAGTTCCGCAAGAGCACCTGCTGGGCGATCGCCCTGCACCTGCTGGTATTCCTGGGCCCGCTGCTGTTCCGCGGCGGGGCGTGGCTGATGAGCCCGTACGATATCCCCAAAGGAAGCGGCAAAGAGGTCGTCGAGGTCGTCCAGGTCCGCCGCGTCAAGCCCAAGCCCGAACGCGAGTACGTCCTCAACCTTGACAGCCCCATCATCTATCACGTCCCGCGCCTCGACGAGAGCGACGTGTTCAAAGAGGTCACCGAGCGGACCGAGATGCAGTACGAGACCGACCGCTCCACCGGGGGGAAGATCGGAAAGGGCGGGGGGGACGCCGGCGGCTGGCCCGACGGCGTGGCCGACGCGGCCGTGCGGTTCGTGCGGCTCAAGTACGGCGGCGGCGACTGGGACCAGGACATGGGCCACGGCTCGGACTACAACCTGCTGCTGTACCTGCGCGACTTGACCGGCTTCCGCATCGCCGAGGACACCGAGGCCGTCACCGCCGGTCAGCTCGCCCGCTTTCCAGAGGGCAAGGCCCCCCCGTTCGTGTACATGACCGGGCAGGGGCAGATACACCTTTCCGGAAGGGAGGTGCGCCTGCTGCGCGACTACTGCCTGGAGGAGGGCGGGATGCTCTTCGCCGATAACGGCGGCGGGCGGTTCGACCGCAGCTTCCGCGGGATCGTGCGGCGCCTGTTTCCGGACAAGCCGCTGGTCGACATCGCCGACGACGACCCCATCTTCCGCCACCCGTTCCTGTTCCCCAACGGCGCACCGCCCCTGTGGCATCACTCCGGGCGGCGAGCCCTCGGCGTCAGGCACCAGGGCCGCTGGGTCGTGTTCTACCACCCCGGCGACATCGGC
>JBMCUM010000009.1:0-17902 GCA_048622595.1 Planctomycetota bacterium
CTTCTGGACCGGGGGGCTGGTCCGCGCCGGCGACCACGAGACGGGCGCCGCGGTGGCAACCGCCGCCGTCCGCGTCAACGCCTTCTACGGGGTCACCGGCGCGCTGTTCCAGACCATGCAGGTCTCGTGGAATGAGATGGGCGTGATGTACGCCCACGGGCAGCTCCAGAGCTACAATCCCCCCCCCGCTCGCTGGTATGACCCGGCCGGCGTACACGTCCTGCTGGCCGGCATGTGCGCCGGGGTCGCGCTGCTGCGCCGCCGGACCTGAGGCGGGGCGCTCAGCCCTGCGGGGCGTCGGCGTCCGCGGACCACCGACGCAGGCGCCGAGCGAACTCGCGCACCGCCCGACCGCGGTGGCTGATACGGTTCTTCTCGTCCGGCGGCAGTTGCGCCGTCGTGCACCCCAGGTGCGGGACGTAGAACAACGGGTCGTAGCCGAACCCGTTGTCCCCGGCCGGACGGTGCGCGATCCGCCCCTCGATGGTTCCCCGCGCATCCAGCAGCACGCGCTGCGGCGAGGCCAGGGCGAGCTGGCAGACGAACCGCGCCGTGCGCCGCTCGTCCGGCACGTCCGCCAGCTCCTCGAGCAGGCGGCGGTTGTTCGCCTCGTCGATTCGCGCGCGGGCGGCACAGGCGGCGACCCGATCGGCGGCGTATCGCGCGCTGCGCACCCCGGGGGCGCCGTCCAGCGCGTCGACCTCCAGGCCGGAATCGTCCGCCAGGCACCACCGCCCGGTCGCGCAAGCGTACCCCAGGGCCTTCAGACGCGCGTTCTCGGCGAACGTCTCGCCGGTCTCGTGCGGCTCGGGCAGGTCGCCGAACGCCTCCAGCCCGTCGATCCGCGGGACCAGGGGCGCGAGCACGGCGCGGATCTCGCAGAGCTTACCGGGATTCCGCGTCGCCACCACGATCGGGGGGATCGACATGGGGCAAAACCTGCTTTTCGGGGATTTTCATGGGGTAGCTGGGCGTGATGATCTTCTCGACCTCCCCGGTCAGCGCATTGCGCCGACGGACGATCTCCTCGCGCCCGTTGACGGCCAGCTTGGGCCTGTCCCTGAGGATCCGGGCCATCGCCTTGCTGCGGATCTCCTTGCGAAAGCGGACCGGCTCGCCCCCCTCGCCGGTCCCGGGAACGGGCACCGAGACCACCGCGTCGGACCCGAACGTGCCCACCGTCACCAGCGA
This sequence comes from Planctomycetota bacterium, assembly GCA_048622595.1. GTDB lineage: Bacteria > Planctomycetota > Phycisphaerae > SM23-33 > SM23-33 > JAGXKT01. Next base: position 1,192 of record JBMCUM010000009.1, read on the forward strand.
ACTGCCCGGACCGTGATGGTAATACGCCTCCACGCCCTGCTCGCGCAGGCGACGGCAGTAGTCCACCGCGTCCTGCTTCCGCGTGGTCACCGCCGGGTGGATGCCCTGGCGCGGGAGGTTCTGGAACTTCGCGACCACCACGGTGTACGCCCCGTCGGCGCCCGCCAGCTTCCACTCCGGCGGTCCGGGATCGTCCCCCGGTATCGGGATCACCAGCGCCCGGCCGTACACGTGCATCCCGCCCTGGCGGGGCTGGAACGCCTTGGCCCGCTTCAGGTTCCGCTGGGCATCCTCGATCGTGGCGTACCGCCCCCAGAGCAGTTGGCTGCGCCCACCCTCGTGGACGACCTGCAGGTGCTTCCAGTCGGTCCGCTGGAGCGTCTGCTCCTTGTAGTAGTTCGCGTCGTGCACGTGGTTGGGGCCTGCGAAGGCCTTCAGCAGGATCGTGTATTCGCCCTCCGGGCTCTGGGTCATGTCTCGACCGAACAGCGACGTCCCGCCGAGCCCGCCGGCGCCGTTGACGCCGTCGCAGCCGGCTACGACCAGCAGCGCCGCCAGCGCGCCGATGGTTGCATGTCTCATGAGGACCTCCTGACGGCGAGGGCATCCCGCTGGGCGGCGAACAGCTTGCGGCAGCCACGTCGCGCCAGGCGCAGCATGACCTGGAGCTCCTCGCCGTCGAACGCCCGGGCTTCGCCGGTGCCCTGGATCTCGATGAACTTCCCGCCCGGGGTCATCGCAACGTTCATGTCCACCTCGGCGCGGGAGTCCTCGGCGTAGTCGAGGTCGAGCACGACCCGACCGTCGAGCACGCCCACCGACACCGCCGCGACGCGCCCGGACAGCGCCGAGGCGCCGCACCGCCCGTCGGCGGCGGCGCGCGCGACCGCGCGGTGCAGCGCCACGCACGCCCCGGTGATCGAGGCGGTTCGCGTGCCCCCGTCGGCCTCGAGCACGTCGCAGTCGAGGTACACCGTATTGCACCCCAGCTTGTCGAAGCGAACGATGTTGCGCAGGACCCGTCCGATCAGGCGGCGGATCTCGACGCCCCGGCTGTCCGGGCGAACGCCCGGGCGGGACTTCCGCCGCCCCGTCGAGGCCGGCAGCATGCCGTATTCCGCCGTCACCCAGCCCAAGTCCGACCCCTCGCGCCACCCCGGCACGCCGGGAACGAAGCTCGCCGTGCAGATGACCCGCGTGGCACCCTGCGCCATCAGGCACGACCCGTCGGCAGTGCCCACGAAATCCGTGGCGATGTCCACCGCGCGGAGATCGCCGTCGCCTCGACCGTCGTGTCGCATCGCTGAGGGCATCTCGTGAGTCTATCCGTCCGTCCACCGTCGGAGCAAGCCGCCCCGCCGGTCAGCCGACCAGCAGGATCTCCAGCAGGGCGCGCTGGAAGTGCAGCCGGTTGGCCGCCTGCTCGAAGATGGTCTCGGCGTGGGCCTCGAAAACGTCATCGGTGATCTCGCACCCTCGATAGGCGGGCAGGCAGTGCATGACCAGCACATCGTGCTTCGCCTCCCCCAGCAGGTCCGCGTTGACCTGGAACGCCGCGAAGTCGCGCCGCCGCTGGGCCTTCTCGTCCTCCTGCCCCATCGAGACCCAGGTGTCCGTGTAGACCACGTCCGCCTCGGCGACGCCGCGGCGCGGCTCGTGGCAGACCTCCACGGCGCCGTCCGGCAGCGAGGCCAGGAACGTCCCCTCCAGCTCGTACCCGCGCGGGCAGGCGAGCACGAACCGCATGCCCACCCGCGACGCCAGCGCCGCAAGCGATCGCGCCACGTTGTTCCCGTCACCCACGAACGTCAGCGTCCGTCCGTCCGCGCCGCCCAGGCGCTCGATCACCGTCATCACGTCGGCCATCGCCTGGCAGGGGTGGGCCCGGTCGCTCAGGGCGTTGATCACGGGCACCGGCGCGTGGCGCGCCAGCTCCGTGACGGTCTCGTGGGCGAACGTCCGCGCCACCAGGGCGTCGCACATCCGCCCGAGAACTCGGGCCGCGTCGCGCACGGGCTCGCGCCGTCCCAGGCCGATGTCGCCCGGGGCGAGATAGATCGCGTGCCCGCCCAGGTGCGTCATCGCCGCCTCGAAGCTGACCCGCGTCCGCAGCGAGGGCTTCTCGAAGACCATCGCCAGCGTGCGGCGCTCCAGCCGCGGCGCCAGCCGCCCGGCCAGAAAGTCCGCCTTGCCACGCAGGGCGCGGTCCAGCATCCCCCCCAGCTCCTCGCCCGACCGATCCAGGATGTTGACGAAGTCCTTGCTCACGGCGCTGTCCGCTCCGGAACCCGCGAAACCCGGATTATCCGCGCCGGCGGCGGCGATGTCCATAGCGCGCGCAGCGGCGCGATTGCGGTTGACCGGCGTGTGCGACTCGGGCACAATGGGCGCCTGAGCTGACGAACCGAATCGAAAGGATCCCTTATGAGACATCGAGACGTTCTGACCGCGGCGCGCTGGATGCCGGTGGCGCTTGCGGCGCTGATCATCGCGCTGGCGCCCGCGGCCGCTTTGGCCCAGAACGGCGAGAACGGCGAAACCGACGACGATGGCGCCGGGCACACGCCGCTATCCACAGAGGATGACGAGGGCGGAACCGGCGGCAAAGATGCAAAGCCGAGCGACGGCGACGGCGACGGCGGCGGCGAAACAGCCGACGACGGCAAAGAGGGCGAGGACGGCCCGCCCCCCCCGCTCGGGTGCGGGCAGCTCGGCGGCGGCGGGATGATGCCCTTCATCATCATCCTCGGCGGGTTCCTCCTGCTGTACTTCTGGATGGGGCGAAGCCGGCGCAAGCAGGAAGCCAAGCGGCGCGAGATGCTCGCCAACCTCAAGAAGGGCGACAAGGTCACCTCGATCGGCGGAATCTGCGGAACCGTGGTCGAGGTCCGCGAGGACGAGGTCGTCGTCAAGGTCGACGAGAACACCCGCATGCGAATGGCACGCTGGGCGGTCCGCGGCGTCGGGGAAGAGGCCAAGACCGAGCGCCCCGAGCAGCAGAACAAGTAGCCCCGCGGCAACATAGCGGCGGTCCACGCAGCGGCGCCCAGGCCCATCGGTCGCGGGCGCCGCGTTGCGCGCCGACGGACGGCTCAGGTCGCCACGGCCTTCCAGCCCTCGTTGAGATCCTCCAGCAGCCCGATCACGTCGCGGACGGCCTGGGGGTCCTTGCGCGTGTTGGCCTGGACGAGATGACGCGACATGAAGTCGTACAGGCGGCGAAGGTTCGTCGCCACCTCGCCGCCGGCCTCAATGTCCAGACAGTTGTTCAGCTCGTTGATGATCCGCTGGGCCTTGACGATGCAGGTGCCCTTGCGGGCATCGTCGCCGGCCTCCAGGGCGTCCAGCGCCTGGCGGAGGAACTTGATCGCACCGTCGTAGAGCATCACGATCAGACGCCCCCGCGACTGCGTCGTGACGGCGTTTTCCTGGTATGCTGCTATGGGGTTCATGGTGCGCTGGCTTTCCGTGCTATGTCATGCTCTGCTGGAGCATGCCGGTCATGCCTCCGCCACCGCCCTGCGAGGCGAAGACGCTCTGGAAGGCGGCCTGGAACGAGCCCATCTCGGCCAGCGTCTTCTCCAGGCGGGCATACTTCTGGCGAAGGTGCTTCTCGCGGCGCTCGAGGCGGTCGTTCTCGCGCTCGATCCGCTTCTCGAACCGCTCCATCTCGCCGTCGATGCGGTCGTCCTTGACGGTAAAGACGCCCGTGGACTCGTCCATCATCGCCTCGGTTTCGTCGTAGATCGCCCCGGCCAGGCCCTGGCGAACGCGGACCCGGTAGTCCAGCGTCTGCGACGTGCCGGCGTTGACCACGGTCAGCTCCATGCCCTGCTCGGGCTCGCCCGCCAGTCCTGTCAGCGTCATGCCGTTGACGGTCAGGTACCGCCAGCCGGTCTCGTCGGTCAGCTTGACCTTCGCCCAATCGATCGCGCCGTCCGCGTCGTACTGGATCCGCACGTCGTACGTCCCGCCCTGCGTCTGGTAGGCGCTGGTGAACTGCAGGTCCGCGCTGTCCGTGCTGCCCGTATCGACCGCGCCGAGCACGCTGAGCACCGCGTCGTAATCGGCGTCCAGCGCCTCGTCGAAGACCGTCTCGTCCAGCTCCAGGTGGCCCTGCCTGTCGAACTCCAGGCCGAGCTGACCGGCCAGCGTGTACGTGTCCGCCTCCGCATTGAATCCCGCCGCCGGACGCGACAGGTCCCGCCGGATGTCGTGCAGCAGCGTGTTGAGCGTCGCGTCGCCTTGCAGGACCCCGCCGGTCTTCGTCTCACGGTCGTATCCCGTGTACTCGTCGAGCTTGTCCACGACACCGTTGTAGACCGAGATGAAGTTCTTCAGGTCGCGCTTCATGTCGGACGTGTTCCGCGTGGCCGTGACGCTGACGCTCCCGACCGCCTCCAGGTTCAGCGTCAGCCCGGGGATCACGTCGGTGATCTGGTTGCTGCTCCTCTCGATCCACTCGTCCGCCGCGGGAGGGAACCCGTCGACCTTGATCTGGGAGTCCTGCGCCAAGCGCGTGGTGGTGAAGTCCGCGCCCGCAAAGCCGGTCAGCGTCGTGTCCGCCTCGACGGTTACGGTGTAGTCGCTGCCGGGGTTCTTTCCGGCCAGCACGAGGTGATAGGTTCCGCCCTGCTCCAGCACGGTGGCCGAGACGCCCGGGTTTCCGGCATCGTTGGCGATCAGCGCGCGAAGCCCTTCCAGCGTGGTGGCGTCGGTGGTGGTCAGGGTCCGGGTGGTTCCGTCATAGGTGTAGACGAACTGTCCGGCGCCGACGGTCGTCTCCAGCGACGCCAGCCCGGTCGTCTGGACCATGCGGTGGGCCGAGGCCAGGGCGTTGACCTCGACGGTGTGGTTTCCCTCGACCGCGCCTGGCTCGGAGGAGACGCTGACCACGTCGTCGTCGGACGACCGCGCGTCGACCCGTCGCAGATCGTCCACCTCCCGAAGCGAGTCGACCGCGTCGGACAGTTGCCCGATCCGCCGCTCGATCTCGTCGATGGCGTTCTGCTCGCTGCCGAGCTGTTTCTTGCGGTCCTGGAGGGAGTTCAGCGCCGTCCGCTCGGTCGCCATCAACTGCCGGACGATGCTGCTGGTGTCGATCCCGCTGTAGACGCCTGACAGGGCGATGCCCATGGTCCGCTCTCCGTGTCCGTCCGTCCCGGGCCGTCCGTGGCCCCGTGTACCGTCATTATCGATGGAAACGGCGCGAACTTGAGCCGGCGGAACCGCCGCGGGGAGCCGTGGAACCGACCGGACCCGAGCGACGCGAAAGAAAACGCCCGCCCGAGCATGTCGGGCGGGCGCCGGGAACGTCGGAAGGCGGACCTCGCCGGTCGGGGCATGGGTGCGGTCTCATTTAGGTTGGACGAGACTGCCTTCCACTGCCGTATTCGATTGTCGGCGTGGAGCTTACTGCAGCAAGCTCAGCGCCATCTGGGGCATCATGTTCGCCTGGGACAGCATGCTGACGCCCGCCTGGGTCAGCACCTGGTTGCGGGACATCGCCGCCATCTCGGTCGCCACGTCCACGTCGCTGATTCGCGACTCGGCGGCGAGGAGATTCTCGCCCTGGATGTCGAGGACGGACTGGGCCGCCTCAAGCCGGTTCATCGTGTACCCGAGCTTGGCGCGGTAGATGTCCTTGGTGCTGATGGCGCTTTCGACGGCGCTCAAGGCGGACTCGGCGCCGCTGGTGGTCGTCAGGTCGTTGCCGGTTCCGTCAGCGCCGTCGGTGGTCTCGGTGAAGTTCGCCGCGGCCAGGCGATCCGGGTTGTTCGTGTCCGTGATCGTCAGGTCCGCACCGGCACCGGCATTCTGCGCCTGGAGCTGCAGACTGTACGTGCCGTACTCGGAATTGTACTCGGCGAAGGCGGCGGCGTACCCGGCCTCGTCGTTGATCTTGTCGACCAGCTCGTTCAGCGACATCGCCCCGTCATCGCCGAGCGACGTGATGTCCACGGCCGCCTCGCTACCGAACTGGAAGTGGAACTCGTCCTTGCCGCTGCCCGCGTCGATCGTGACGTAGTCGTCGTCGGCCGAGGCCACGCCGTAGGTGTTCGTGTGCGTCTCGGTCGTGGCGACGGTCGTGTTGACGCCCAGTTCGGCAGCCGTCATGACCTCCGGCGTCAGCGTCACACTCCCGCTGCCGAGGTGGATGGTGATGTCGGTCGTGGAGTTCAGCAGCTCGTTGCCGTTGAACGCCGTGCTCTCGGCGATGCGGGTGATCTCGGCGGACAGCTCGGCGTACTCGTTGTTCATGATGTCGCGCTGCTCGGACGAGTACGATCCGGTAGCGGCCTGCTCGGCCAGCTCGCCCATGCGGACGAGCAGTTCGTCGATCTGGCCCATGGCTCCCTCAGCCGTCTGCAGCATGCTAACGGCGTCGTCGGCGTTGCGACTGGCCTGATCGAGCTGAGCGACGTCGGCGCGGATCAGCTCGCGGACGGCCAGACCGGCCGCGTCGTCCTGGGCACCGTTGATCCGCAGGCCCGACGACAGCCGCTCGACCGACTTGGAAAGAGCGTCGTAGCTCTTACCGAGCTGGCGAGCCGCAACCTCCGCCATCAAGTTGTTCTTAATCGCTAGCATGTCCCGTCTCCTCTACAAAAGGCCTGTTATCCCCGGACCCTCCACCGGGTCGGGGTGATCGCGGTCGGATCTCACGCGGACCCGCCGCGGGACCACCACCGCCGCCGTTCCGGGCGTGGCGGTCCCTTGCTTGTCCGGTCTGCATTATCGAGGCGGGGTCGAAACACTTGAGCCGCTTCGGGGCAAAAAAACCCGAAAACCGCCAAAGCCAACGCCAATCCCCACCGCCGTGACCGCAGACGTGATGACGTAAACCAAGACCTCTAAATGAGATGCGCTAGCTTGCGCCCCCGGAGATGCGCTAGGCCCCCAGACGAACGCCGGGGCGGGCGCTGCCCGGCTTCCGCGTCGCGGCGGCACGCTGACTCCGCCAGGCGTGCTCGGCCCGAGCGATGGAACGCAGAAATCCCGCGGCAAAGTACCTGGAACTGAAGTGTCTCTCGACGGCGTCTCGCGCCGCCGCACCCATTCGGGCGGACAGCTTCGCGTCGCCCAGCAGCCGGCGGGCGAACCCGCCAAGCGCCTCGGGACTGTCCGAAAGGAACCCGCTGACGCCGTGCTGAACCACGGAGGTCGGGTGGCGGTTGCCCAATACGGGCAGCCCCGCCGCCATCGCCTCCAGCATCGCCATGTTCCACCCGTCCTCGTAGCGCGGATCGGCCGTGTGAACGTAGAACCGCGCCCGGCGGAGCAGCTCCTTCAGTTCGTCCCAGCTTCCGGCCGCGCGAACGCCAGGCCGCTGCGGGTTGTGTCCCGCCAGGCGGACCGGCAGGTCGGCGAAGGCACGTTCGTGCAGGTCCCAGCGGAGGATGCGCCGCTTTTTGTCCACCCCGTTGGCGATCCGCAACCCCTCGGGGCGGTCCCCCGCGTGCGCCGGGTAGGCCGCGATATCCACGCCGTTGCGGACGATATCGTCGGTGACGCCCCACGACCGCGCCTTCATGGGCGACACGGCCACGGCGTGGGCGCCGGTGAGCTGCAGGTACCGGCTCACGGCGCGGCGCATGTCAGCGGGCGAGACGTCGGAGCCCTCCTCGCAGGCGCGGCCTTCCAGGGAGGAATGCAGCACCAGCAGGCGCGGCGCGGACAGGTCGCGAACGTCCAGAAGATCCGTGACGTTGTGCGCCACGATGCAGTCGTATCGCTTGCCCGGCGTCAGCGCCTCGTCCAGGTTGATCAGGCGTCCGTTCGGCGGGACCGGGCGCATCCGCTTGTCCCATCCGCGAACCGACCGGCCTGGCAGGTCCACGACGATGTCGAGGTCGCACGCCAACGCCGAGAGCTGATGCACCCACGCCTCGTGGCAATTGAACACGAGCAGGCGTCGCCGGCGGTTTTGATCGGTCGCGGTCATGGCGTTCTCGCGGCCGGCGGACGACACTCAGATCCCCCGTTCGAGCATGGCCTGTGCGGCGCGGCGGGCGCGGTCCGGGGTGTCCAGCTCGCCCGCTTCCAGCAGACGACGCGCCTCGTCGACGGCCGCGGCGTCGATCTCGTCGGCCCCCTGGGCGGTGCGAATGTATTTCCCGTACTGGCGGCGCATGCTGACGCCCTCCGCACCGGAGGCCTGCGCCTCGCGCGCCTGGTGCGATTCGGTCGCCGGCGTCTGGCCGGTCTGCTGCTGCGGCGTCAGTGGTTGTGTGGGGTCGATTCGCATCATTTCGTCATCCCTGCGCCGTCCGTCGCCGGGCGCGGGCTACCTCCATTGTCGAGCCCAGCCCGCGCGGCTTGAGTCGCTTTCGAGAAATTCCTGCCCAAAAAATCCGATCCCTGCTAAAGCCCGATGCGTCAACGGCCGATAGCGCTTTCTTCCTCCCGTTCGTCCGACATGGCGGGCAACGTCATCGCCGTCTGCTCGGCCACGAACTTCGCGAAATGCTTCGGGCTCATCGTCGCCAGTCTCCAGGCGACAGGCGCGTAGCGACGGTCCATCGTGCGTCGGTAGAAGTCGCGCAGCTCCTTCTGCACGGATTGCTCCGTCGTGTCCCAGACGTGGTTGACCCCCCAGACCACCTTCCCGTCGCGAAGGTCGAGCAAGTTGAGGTACAGACCGATCTGCATCCGCGGGTGCGGCGCGTAGGCCTTGATGCGCCCCATCAACACCGCGTCGCAGCGCAGACGCCGCCGCAGCAACGACAGATCCTCCAGCGTCAGCGGCGAGTCGACACCCAGGGGCAGATCGCGACAGACCGGGTCGTCTCGGCGGACCACCGACACGTGAAACAGCCGGCGGGCCTGCAGCGCCTTGTACAGGGCGTTCGTCGTCTCCCGCGCCATCTCGCTGTGCGCGTCCTCGTGGGCCAGTTCGACGAACACCACGCGGCCCAGGGCGCGGACGTCCTGCGGCGAGGAGAGATGGTACCCCACGTCCGGAACCGGCGTCGCGGCCGGGGCGCAGCCCCCGACCGCCGCGGCCAGCGCCAGGCACGTCGCGATGGCGTCGCCTCGCGTCATGGGGACGCCTCCTCGCCGCGGGCGAGCGGGTCGGCAGGTCGCGTGGTGGGTCCTGCGGGCGTCGGCTCCCCGCCCAGGAGCTTGATGATGCGGACCTGGTAGTCGAGCATCGCCCGCTGGGCGTCCATGAACTCCTGTCGGAAGCCCAGAACGTTCTGCTTCCACTTGCGGTTTTCCTCGCGGACGGCGCGGATCATCTCGTCGGCGTCGGCGATCTGCGCGCGGGCGTCCTCGAGGTCGGCCTCCAGGGCGGCGATCCGCTGCTCGAGGGAGTGCTTTTCGGCCTCCATGGCGCGGTTGTCCTTCTCGAGCTGGACGATCTTCTCGGTGGCCTCGGTGTACTTCCGCGCCCAGACCATCGCGCTGTCCACCGCGCTGGGACCCGGCGTCTCGTCGTTGCCGCGTACCATGTCCTTGAGGTACGTCGCGTCGCCGCCCGCCTCAGGCGGGGCCTGCACCTGCGGCGGCTCCGGGCCCGGACCGCTGTTGCCGCTGAGCACATCGCAGCCGCCCGGCGCCGCTGCCAGCGCCGTTGCCACTGTCACAATCCATGCGTTCCTGCACATCATCGTCTCTCCCTATTGCGTCGGTGTTTCGCTCCGGGGTAAGGTCGGCGCCGCTTCGGCGGGCGCGGGGTAGGTACATCGGAGGTACGTCTTGCGTCCGCAGGGGCAGGTCACCTCGATCAGCGCGGCGTCCTGGTCCTGCTCGACGATCCGCGCCTTGGGCTCGCCCGCCGGCGAGCCGCCTTCGCCCGCCGACGCCCGAGCGCCTGCAGGACCGATCGCCCGCCGCCCGCTGAGGCGGACACGGTCACGCTTGATTACGGTTCGCGATGTTTCCATGGCGGGTCCCTTTCGCCCGGGCGTTCTCAGGCGAGGTAGTCCACGCTGTGCGGATCGCCGCCGCTGTGCGGATCTTCACCGCGGTCGTCGTCCCGTTCCTCGTCAGCGTCCTGTTGCTCCTGCGCGGTCGCTTCCTGCCGGGCGTCGCGGCGGCGGCCTCTGCGCCGCTTCCGCCTGCGGGCCGCGCCGGTCTGGCCCGACGCCCCGGCCAGCGGCGCCGGCCCGGAGACCTCGTGGCCCCGTTCGGTCCGTCGTACCGCATAATCATCGCTGCTATTCATGGTCCGCTCCCAGCTTGACCGACAGCTTGAACAGCGCCCCGGCGTGGAGCTGGCTGATGCGCGACTCGGTGACGCCCAGCACCGCCGCGGTCTCCTTCATCGTCAGATCGCGCTCGTAGTACAGAAGCAGCACCAGGCGGTCGCGCTTCGGGAGCTCGCGGATCGCCTCGGTCAGGCGACCCAGCAGCTCCTTGCGCTCGGCGCGGGCGGACGGGTCGGGCGCGTCGTCGGCGGGAAGGAACGCGCCAAGCTCCGGCGCCTCGTCGGTCAGCCCGTGAATGGACAGGAACTGCTGGTGGCGCGCCTCCTCCAGCGTGCGGTACAGTTGCGCCGGCGAGATGCCCACCTCCCCGGCGAGCTGCTCGTCCGTCGGAGGGCGCCCGTGCGTCGAGCTGTACTCCACGTACGCCTGACGGATGCGGCGCATCTGCGCGTGCACCCCGGGCGGGGCGAACGACCGTCCCCGCAGCTCGTCGATCACCGCCCCGCGAATGCGGATGTAGGCGTAGGTCTTGAACACGGTATCCCGCGACGGGTCGTAGGCGCGGGCGGCCTTGATCAGCCCCAGCGTCCCGGCCGAGATGAGGTCCTCCCGGTCCGCCTCCTGGCCCACGTGCCCGGTGACCTTGCCCACCACGTGGCGGACCAGCGGAAGGTGGTCCGTGATCCACTTCTCCTCCTGCGCCTGGCGCGCCTCGGCCGCATAGGCCGCCGTGGCGCGGGCGCGCATGCCGGCCTGCCCGGCCGTGTACCGGTCCGGCGGATCCTTCAGCGTCGTTTTGTCGTCGGCGTCCGTCACGTGCTACGCTCCTGCCGCTGCGTCGGCTCGTTGCGACGGGCGCTGTGGGTCACAGCGTCGGTCAGAATGGCGGCCACGACGCGCCCGGCGATCTTGACGAGGACGAACAGCACGGCGGCGCCGGCCAGGGCGCGGACGGTGCACGTCAGCGCTTCCTGACCGGTCATGGCACCCGTGATGCCCAGGGCGAAGAAGCCCATCACCGCGGTTTTCGTCGCAAGTCGTCGCATCATCTCTCATCGCGCAGGCGGGCTCAGGCGCCGGCCTGCTGCAGCTCGGCCGCTGCGTCGTCGCCGGTTCCGGCATCGTCCAGAGAGACCGTCGCCACGGTCTCCACGTTCGTTCCGATGGCGATCTCGTCATACGCCAGCACCGCCAGCTGCGGGATCTGGCGCTCGAGCAGCCCGGCCAAATGCGGGCGCGTGCGGTAGTCGCACAGCAGGACGGTCTTGTCGTACCCCTGGCCCATGGCGTCCTGCCACGCCGCGGCGATGCGTCGGACGAGCTCCATGACCCGCTCGGGAGCGATCTCCAGCGACTCGGCGCCGTCGCCGGCGTTGATGCTGCTGCTCAGCTCGTACTCCAGCGACGGGTCGAAGACGATCGCCCGGACCCGTCCCGACGCCTCGGCGTGCTGCTCGGTGATCGTGCGCACCAGCGCCTTGCGCGTCAGCTCGGTCAGCGTCGTCGGGTCCTTCGTCCGCCCGGCGTTGTCGGACAGCGTCTCGATGATCCGCGACAGCTCGCGGATCGGGATGTCGTCCGCCAGAAGCTTCTGACAGACGCGCTGGAGCAGGCCGATGCTCACCGTCTCGCCGATGGTCCCGTTGACCAGCGCCGGCTGCTTGTCGCGCAGGCGGTCGACGAGTTGCTGAACGTCGTCGCGCGACAGCAGCTCGTCGGCGTGTCGCTTGAGCGTTTCCGACAGGTGCGTCACCAGGACGGACTCTGGCTCGACGACGGTGTACCCTGCAAGCTCGGCCTCGGACTTCTTGTCGGCGCTGATCCACAGTGCGGGCAGGTTGAACACGGGCTCGGTGGTCTGCCTGCCCTCGACGGGGTTGTCCACCGTCCCGGGGTCCATCGCCAGGTATCCGTCGGGCTCGAGCTGGCCTGAGGCGACGACGTGGTTGTTCACGCGGATCTCGTAGGTGTCCGCGTCCAGCGTCACGCTGTCGCGCAGACGGACCAGCGGAAGGATGAACCCGTACTGCTGCGCGAACTTCCGTCGCAACGGCTCGATGCGGTGCGACAAGCTGTCCTTGCGCCGCGGATCGACCGTCTTGATCAGCCGCGGACCGACGTGAATCGCGATCCGGTCCACGTCAAGCAGTTCCTCGACGGGGCCCTCCTGCGACTGCTCGGACTGGTCCTCGCTGCGGGCCTGGTGGGCCCGGACCTCCTCCTCCAGGCCGCGCAGCTTGCGCCCCAGCAGTCCCGCACCGACGGCCAGAATGATGAACGGAAGCTTCGGAAAGCCCGGGACGAACAGCATCGCGGCGAACAGGAATGCCGCCAGCGTGATGGGACGACTCCGCGCCAGAAACTGCTTGAACAGGTCGCTGCCGAGACTGTTTTCCGTGCTGGCCTTGGAGATCAGGAAACCGGCCGACGTGGAGATGACCACGGCCGGAATCTGTGTGACCAGCCCGTCGCCGACGGCGAGGATCGCGTAGACGCTGACGGACTCTCCGGCGGACATGCCGTGCGTCATCCCGATGACGAACCCGCCGAGGAGGTTGACGGCGGTGATGACCAGCCCGGCGATGGCGTCGCCACGGATGAATTTGCTCGAGCCGTCCATCGCCCCGTAGAACTCGCTTTCGGCGACGATCTTCTCGCGGCGGTGCTTGGCGTCGGCCTCGCCGATCAATCCGGCGTTGAGGTCCGCGTCGATGGCCATTTGCTTTCCGGGCATGGCGTCGAGGTTGAACCGCGCGGCGACCTCGCTGATGCGCTCGGCGCCCTTGGTGATCACGATGAACTGGATGATCACGAGGATCAGGAACACCACCAGCCCGATGATGATGTTCCCCCCGACGACGAACTGCCCGAACGTCTCGATGATCCGCCCCGCATCGCCGTGGAGCAGGATCAGGCGCGTCGAGGCGACGTTCAGCGACAGGCGAAACAGCGTCACGAACAGCAGCAGCGACGGGAAGGTCGAGAACTCGATCGACTCCCGCGTCGAGAGCACCACCACCAGCGTCGCCAGCGCCACGGCGATGCTGGTCGCAAGCAGCATGTCCAGAAGAAACGTCGGAAGGGGGATCAGCAGCGTGGTCAGCACCCCCGCCACGCCAATGGCCAGCACCGCGTCGTTGTGGCGCAGCAACCGCTGCAGGCCCGCCTGGTTGGCCTGGACGAGACTGTCGCCGGGATGATTCGGCGTGATGCTCATTGTTGCGTGGGGTTCGCTCCGACCGGCAGGGCGCCGCTACGGTTATGCCGCAGGCGGTAGATCATCGCCAGGACCTCCGCGACGGCGACGAACAGCGCCTCGGGAATGGGCTGACCGACATCGACCGCGGCGTACAGCGCCCGCGCCAGCTCCGGACGCTGGACGACCGGAACCCCGTGCTCCCGCGCGATCGTCTTGATCCGCTCGCACAGCAGGTCCGGGCCCTTGGCCACGACCTGCGGAGCGGCCATGCTCCCGGCGTCGTACTTCAGCGCCACGGCCACGTGGGTCGGATTGGCGAGGACCACGTCGGCGGCGGGCACGTCGTTGAGCATCCGCTTGCGGGCCAGGTCCAACTGCACGCCGCGGATGCGGCCTTTCAGCTCGGGCGACAACTCGTGGCGCTTGCGCTCCTCCTTGACCTCCTGTCGGGTCATGCGCAGGTCGCGCTTGTAGCGCCACCGCTGGAACAGCAGGTCCAGACCGGCGATGACGCCCAGGCCCAGCAGGATGCGCCCCGAGACGCCCACCACCAGCTCGCTGATGCCTGCGACGATGCCCCCGGGCGACGCCCATCGCAGCGCCAGGCAGGCTGCGACCCGGTCCCGCAGGTAGTACCACACGATCAGCAGCACCAGCGTGATCTTCGCCACCGCCACGAGCATGCGGACCAGACCCTTGGCCGAGAAGATCTGCTTCAGCCCGTTGACCGGATGGATCCGCTCGAACTTCCACTGCAGACCCTTGGGCGAGACGGACCACCCGCTGGAGACGAGACTGGACAGGACCGATGCGCCCGCCCCCGCCAGAAGGAACGGAAGCAAAGCCACCAGCAGCGAGCCGCCGACGTCGGTGAGGACGGCGACGAAGCGTGTTTGTCCGGCGCCGGCGGCCTGCAGCGCCAGGCCGTTCTGTGCCTGGGTCCCCAGCCAACCCAGCAGACTCGACCCGCCCAGCGCCAGCGTCAGCAGCAGCACGGCGATCATCAGCACCGAGGGGACCTCGCGGCTTTCGGGGACCTGCCCCTCCCGCCGCGCCCTGCGCAGGCGCTCGGGGGTGGGTTGCTCGGTGCGTTCGGATGCGGGCTTGTCCGCCATCGCCTCTCAGCTCTCCGTCAGCGTCGTCACGTCGTAATCAGGTTTCGCCTGAGCCACTCGGCCAGCTCGCCGGCGAACCCGTGCAGGGCGGGCATCAGCGCCGCGGCCATGAACAGCCCCACCGCCACGCGCAGCGGCAGCGCCGTCAGCAGGATGTTCATCTCGGGAAGCACGCGCGCGAGGATCGCCAGGACGACGGCGAGAATCAGGAACGCCGCCAGCACGGGAGCGGCCAGCTTCAATGCGAACAGCAGCATGGCCGATCCGGCCGAGACCACCGCGGCGGTGATCGCGCCGATTTCGGGGGTCTGGGCGACGGGGAAGGCGTGGTAGCTCTTGGCCAGAGCGGTCAACAGCATGTGGTGCCCGCCGGCGGCGAGGAAGAACAACGCGAAGGTGACCTCGAACAGCAGCCCGACCGGCTGGGCGCCCTCGCCGCTGACCGGGTCGATGATGTTGGCCAGGGCGAAACCCATCTGCCGCCCGATGATGCGCCCCGCCTGCTGGGCGGCGGCGAACACCAGCCGCGCCGCCAGCCCCAGCGCCAGTCCGACGCAAATCTCGTGCCCGAGCAGCAGCGACGCGGTCAACCAGTGCGTCGCGCCCCGCACCGCCTCGGGCGCAGGAAGCAGCATGGCGAAAAAGACCGTCACCAGAAGCGCGATGCCCGCGCGGACGCGGACGGGAAGCGCCCGCCACCCGAAGATCGGCAGCACGGAGAAGAACGCCCCGACGCGCCCCAGCAGCAGCGAGAACGGAAGCAGCAGTTGCAGCCACGTGGCCATGGGTCATTGTCCGAGGGCCTGAATCTGGAAGAACACGTCTTTGGTGAACCCCACCGCCTGGTTGAGCATCCACCCGCCGGCGACCAGCACGGTCACGCCGACGGCGGCGATCTTGAGCACCAGCCCGAGCGTCATGTCGCGGATGGACGTGACCGCCTGGAGCAGCGCCGAGCCCAACCCGACGATCAGCGTCACCACCAGCACCGGCGCCGCAAGCAGCAGCGCCATCTCCAGTGTGCGTCGCCCGAGATGCAGCACCATTTCTCCGTCCATCGCGTACCTCAGTGAAAACTGTTCACCAGCGCCTCGGCCAGCAGATGCCACCCGTCGACCAGCACGAACAGGATGATCTTGAACGGCAGGGAGATCATCGCAGGCGGAAGCATCATCATCCCGGCGCTGAGCAGGATGCTCGCGACGACCAGGTCCACCAGCAGGAAGGGGATGAACAGCAGGCAGCCCATCTCGAAGGCCGTGCGGAACTCGCTGACCGCGAACGAAGGGATCGCCACGTACGTCGGAACGTCCGCGCGGGTTTGCGGCGCGGGCATTTCGGCCATGCCCACGAACAGCTTCAGGTCGCTCGGGCGGGTCTGACGCAGCATGAATTCCTTCAGCAGGTCGTTCCCGTGGACGATCGCCTCGTCGAAGCTCAACCGGTCGTCGAGGTACGGGCCGATCGCCTCGCGGTTGATCGCCCCGAGCGTCGGTGCCATCGTGAACAGCGTCAGAAACAGCGCCAGCCCGATCAGCGCGATCGTCGGCGGGATGTTCTGCGTCGTCAGCGCCCGGCGGATGAACCCCAGAACGATCACGATCCGCGTGAACGCCGTCATCATCACCAGCATGCTGGGCAGCACCGCCAGACCCGCGAACACCACCGCAAGCTTCACCGGGCCGGACCATTCGCTCGGCTCGCCGCGTTCGTCCTTCGTCGCCTTGTCGATGCTTTCGAGGACCCTGCCCATGTCCGGGACGGAATCCGCCGACGCCGCCTCGTCGCCGGACGGGGGCTCCTGGGCGGCGCAAACCGCCGATACCGCCAGAACCGTGGCTGCCGCGAACGTCACGATGACGGTCGGTCGCCGCATGCGGGCTAGGCCTCCGGTCGCTCGTCGGGCGTGTCGTGTCGCTCCAGGGCGGAGCCGAAATCCCCGCCGGTCTGTTCGTCGTCGTCGCGTCCGGTCTCGTCGCCGGCCTCGGCGCCGACGGCGTCGGTCACGTCGACCAGAAGGCGGACCTGCTCCCGCGCGCTGGAGACCAGGTAGCGCCTGGTGCCCACACGGAGCAGGTGCACGCTCTTGCGCGGGCCCAGCGCGACGGTCTCCTCCACCGAGACGCGCTTGCCCGACTGCACGCCGAATCGGGGGAGGAACCGGCGGGCGACGTAGATGCCCACCCCCGCCAGCACCAGCAGAATGAACGTGTAGGCGAGCATCTCCCATACCGGTCCGATCC
>JBMCUM010000010.1:0-17859 GCA_048622595.1 Planctomycetota bacterium
TCTCCTCGTCGATCTCCTGGGCCGTCACCTCGCACCGGAGCATCTGACCCGGCTGGACGAAACTGGCGTACCGCACGTTCCGCGCTTGGGCCAGAACCACCACCGACCGCGACCAGTCCTGCTCCAGGCGCACCAGCCACGCCGCAGACTGCACCATCGCCTCCAGCATCAGCACCCCGGGAAGCACCGGAAAGGCGGGGAAATGGTCCGCCAGGTACTCCTCGGCCAGCGACAGCGCCTTGGTGGTGACGATGCGCCGGTAGCGCGGCGCGTCCTCGGCCGTCTCGATCAACTCGATCCTGTCAACCAGGCAGAACTTCATCTCGGGCCCGACCGCTCGTGCGAATCGTTGGCTTCTAGCGGCTGGGCGGGGCCTTTGCAAGGCTTTTCGCCGCAACCCGGCACACCCTGAGCCGTGGGCAAACATTCAGCGTCGTTGCTCGTAGACCTCCACGACGCATCCCGAACCGGGCTCGGCCGTTCAGCGTTGTCATCATCCGCCGCCCGGTGCCACCGCATCCAGCACGGCAGCGATAATTCCATCCGGCTCGACGCCATCGGCCTGGCCTTCGAAGGACAGAATCAGCCTGTGCCGCAGCGCCGGCGTCGCTACCGGGCGGATGTCCTCAAACGCCACGTTCGCCCGCCCCGCCCGGAGGGCGCGGACCTTGGCGGCCAGGAGGATCGCCTGCGCCGCCCGCGGCGAGGCGCCGTAGCGGACGTACCGGCGGATCGCCTCCGGCGCCTCGGGGTCGGTCGGGTGGGTCGCCCCGACCAGTCGGGCGATGTAGTCCTTGACGCCCCGGGCGGCGGTCACGGCCCGCACCAGCCCGCGCATCCGCTCGATCCGCTCGGCGTCGGCGGCGGCGGACGCCGAGGGCTCCTGCGTCCCCGTGGTGCGGTCCATGATCTCGACCAGCTCGCCGGCGTCGGAAGCGGTGATGAGGATCTTGAAGAAAAACCGGTCGATCTGCGCCTCGGGAAGCGGGTAGGTCCCCTCCATCTCCAGGGGGTTCTGCGTGGCCAGGACGAGAAACGGCGCCGGCAGCGCGTGGGTCGTCCGCGCGACCGAGACGGTCCGCTCCTGCATCGCCTCCAGCACGGCCGACTGGGTCTTCGGCGTGGCGCGGTTGATCTCGTCGGCCAGCACGATGTTCGCGAAGACCGGACCGGGCTGGAACTCGAACCGCTTGGAACCGTCCTCGTCGACGACGATGTTGGTCCCGGTGATGTCGGCCGGCATGAGGTCCGGGGTGAACTGGATGCGGCTGAAGGACAGGTCCAGCGCGTCTGCGAGGGTTCGCACCAGCAGGGTCTTTCCCAGCCCGGGCACGCCCTCGATCAGCCCGTGTCCGCCGCACAGCAGGCAGGTCAGAACCTGGTCGACGACCTCCTCGTGACCGACGATGACCCGCCGGATCTGCGCGACGATCGCGTCCCGGCTCTCGCCGAACGCCTTGATCCGCTGCTCGAACTCGTCCGTTTCCGACTGCGCCGTCATGGGCAGTGATTCTACGTGCCCGGACCGCCGGGCACAATTCCAACGTCCCCGCCGACCGCAGGCGCGGACAAACGCACCGCTGCTGCGCCTTCTCGATGCCGCCGGCGCCGCTGTCGAATCAGTCGTTCCGGGTCTTGCGCCGCGTCGCTGCGTCTCGTCGGGGCGTTTGGAGTCCGAACAAGCGGACCGCGTTGGCGGTCGTCCGCTCGGCCAGCTCGTCAACGGAGCAACCGCGGACGTCGGCCAGCCGCGACGCGACGTGGGCCACGTGCGCCGGCTCGTTCGTCTTGTGCTTGCGGACCGGCTCGGGCGAGAGGTACGGGGCGTCCGTCTCGACCAACAGGCGGTCCTCGGGAACCGTCGCGGCCGCGGCGCGCAGCTCCGCCGCCTTCTTGAACGTGACGATGCCGGAGTAGCTGACCGTCGCGCCGAGATCGAGCACCCGCCGCGTCCGCTCCACCCCTTCGGTGAACGAGTGGAAGACCACGTCGGCCCCGTCCACATCCGAGTCCGCCAGGATCGCCAACGTGTCGTCGAACGCCTCGCGGGTGTGGATCACGACCCGCTTGTCCAGCCGAGCGGCCAGGGCGAGCTGCGCCGCGAAGACCTCCCGCTGGGCGTCACGCGGCGAGAAGTCGTAGTGATAGTCCAGCCCGACCTCGCCGATCGCGACGTTCCGCTCGTCGGTCGCCATACGCTCCAACCGGGCGAGATAATCGTCCGGTGCATCGCCCGCGTCGTGCGGATGGACGCCCGCGAGGGCGTAGACGTCGTCATGGGCCCGCGCCAGGCCCAGCGCGGCGCTGGAATCGGGCAAATTCCCGGCCGCACAGACCATCACCACCACGCCGGCCTCGCGGGCGCGGGCCAGCACGGCCTCGACCTGAGCCCGCAGGCGCCCATGGGCGAGGTGACAGTGGGTGTCGATCAGTGGCGCCGGGTCGCTCATGGCCTCAGCGTAGAGCCCGCCACCGTACAGAGCAAGGGCGGCACGGAGCATAGAGCCATTCGCGATGTTCGTAGCGCGGGCGCTTGGCATGCGCGGATCAACAGAGCGATTGACCACTGGACCCTTGACGAGTCAACGAGTTCACGAGTCAACAGGGCAACGAGCTGACGAATCATCGGAACACACGCCGGCCGGGAGCGTCTACAATACCGGCAAACCTTCGCCGCGAACCGGATCAGGAGCCGACCATGAACCGCCGAATCACCGCCGCCGCATGCCTGCTGCTGTTGACCGCCGGCACGCCCGCCGCCGAGCCGGATGCGCCCCCTGCCGGGCCGGAAAGCCCATCCGCCGCGCTCGAGCCGCCCAAGCCCCGGGACGCCGCCGTCGTCGCGGCCGGCAATGCCTTCGCGATCGACATGTACGCCCGCCTCCGTGACGAGGTCGAGGGCAACCTGTTCTTCTCGCCGACAAGCATCCACACCGCCCTGGCGATGACCTACGCCGGTGCCCGCGGCGCCACGGCCGAGCAGATGGAAGAGGTTCTGCATCTGAGCGACGCGCCGGACGCGCACGCCGGCTTCGCCAAGCTGATCGCGGAGATCAACGATTCGCACAAGATCCGCGTCGCCAGGCGGGAAGAGGACGGGAAGGTGACGTGGCAGAAGGTTCCCGCCTACCAGCTTCACGTGGCCAACGCCCTCTGGCCTCAGGAGGGCTACCCGTTCAAGGACGCGTTCGTGAACCTGGTGCGGAAGCAATACGACGCCGCGCTGGAACCGCTCGATTACAAGACACCCGCCAAGGCCCGCGAGCGGATCAACGCATGGGTCGCCGGCAAGACAAACGAGAAAATCGAGGACCTCATCCCCGCGGGGGTTCTGGACCCGCTGACCCGCCTCGTGCTGACCAATGCCGTCTACTTCAAGAGCAACTGGGCGGAGGACTTCTCGAAGCGCGCCACGAAGGACGGCGCGTTCCACGTCACCGCCGCCAAGACCGTCGAAACGCCGCTGATGCACCAGACCGAGCGGTTCGAGTATGCCGAGACGGACGACCTGCAGGTGCTCTCGCTTCCCTACAAGGCGAACGAGCTGGACATGGTCGTCCTGCTGCCGAAGGAGACGGACGGCCTGGCGGCGCTGGAAAAGGCCCTGACGGCCGAGAAACTCGCCCGCTGGCTGGATGCGCTGAAACCCCACGAGGTCCGCGTGACGCTGCCCCGGTGGAAGTTCACCAGCGAGTTCTCGCTGGCGAAGCTGCTGAAGGCGATGGGCATGCCCGACGCGTTCGACAAGGACAAGGCGGACTTTCCCGGCATGACTGAGGCGGAGAAGCTGTTCATCTCCGCCGTGCTGCACAAGGCCTTCGTCGCCGTCGACGAAGAAGGCACCGAGGCCGCCGCCGCCACCGCCGTGGCGGTCATGGCAACGGCCGCCCCCGTCGCGCCGCCCGAGCTGAAGGTCTTCACCGCCGACCACCCGTTCGTGTTCTGCATCCGCCACAGGGACACCGGCGCGATCCTGTTCATGGGACGCGTGACGAACCCGAATGCTCGTGAACTCGTGAATTCGTGAATTCGTTAACCCGCCGGTTCGTCAGCCGGTCAATTGGTCAATCGGCATTCCTCAGTAAAGAACCAAATGAGTGATCGCCCGCTTGACGAGTCAACGAGTTAACGGATCAACGAGTCAACGAATCACCGAAACGCGTCGGGCAGGTGGCGGACGGCGGGCTCGGCGCCGGGGCGGAGCACCACCGCGACGATGTCGAAGCGGACGTGTAGCGTCTCCGCGGCCGGGTGTGCCACCAGGTAATAATCGGCCACCTTCTTGATGCGGCGCTGCTTGTCCGGGTTGACGGCGGCCTCGGGAGAGGTGTACGCGTCGCTGGTGCGCGTCTTGACCTCGACGAAGCAGAGCGTCTCGGCACCGAGGTCGCGCCGGGTGGAGCGGTCCAGGGCGATCAGGTCCACCTCGCCGCGCGGGCAGCGGTAGTTCGTCGCCAGGATCTTCATCCCCCGCTTATTCAGGTACTTCCGCGCGAGGCGCTCGCCGCGCCGCCCCGTCTGGTCGCCCCTGCGCCGTTCGAACGGCCACACGGCATCGGCTCCTGTCCGGACGGGGCTACTCGGCCGCGCCGGTCTGGCCCTGCTCCTGACCGGCGGGCTCCGGCGTTTCGGCCGGTGCTTCCGTCGTCGCGGGCGCCTCGCCGGCGCCGGTCGCCTGCGGTCGGCCTCTCTTGGACGCGCCCAGGCGACCCTTGACGCGGGTGGCCTTTCCGATGCGCTGGCGGAGGTAGTAGAGCTTGGCCCGGCGGACGTCGCCCTCGCGGACCACCTGGACGTCGGCGACCTTCGGGCTGTGGATGGGGAACACCCGCTCGACGCCCTCGTTGCCCACCATCCTTCGGACGGTGACCGTCTCGGCGATGCCGCTTCCCCGCCGGGCGATCACCACGCCGCGGAAAACCTGGACCCGCTCCTTGTCGCCCTCGACGATGCGCACCGACACGTTGACCGTGTCGCCGACGCCGAAGTCCGGAACGTGGTCCTTCATGCTCGAAGCGGCCGCTTTTCTGAGAAGTTCCTGGCTCACGGTGATGCTCCCGTCTATTCGCTGTCGCGGTCGTCGCTGCGTCGCCTTGCGGTGTCCAACAGGTCCGGTCGTCTCTGCGCCGTCCGCAACCGCGCCTGCTCGCGGCGCCACTCGGCGATGCGCTTGTGGTCGCCGCTGAGCAGCACGTCGGGGACGCTCATCCCGCCGAACGTCTGCGGGCGCGTGTACTGCGGATACTCCAGCAACGGCTCGCTGAACGATTCCTCGACGGGCGATTCGTCCTTGCCCAGCGCCCCGGGCAGAAGGCGGGTCACCGCGTCAATGACGGCCATCGCGGCCACTTCCCCGCCCGACAGCACGAAGTCGCCGATGCTGATCTCCTCGTCGGCCAAGGCGGTGCGGATCCGCTCGTCGAATCCCTCGTAATGCCCCGCCACGAGGATCACGCGCCGCTCACCGGCGAGGTCGCGGACCCGCGACTGGCTCAGCGGTCGACCCTGCGGGGTCAGCAGGGTGACCTTTCCCGGCGTCGGGTCGTCTCGGCGAACGGCCTCGACGGCGTCGAAGATCGGCTGGCACATCAGCACCATGCCGTGCCCGCCGCCGTAGGGCTTGTCGTCCACCGTCCCGTAGGCATCGCGCGCGAAGTCGCGGATGTTGGTCAGGTGGACGTCGATCAGCCCATTGCGGAGGGCCCGGCCGACGATGCTCGCCGACAGGAACCCGTCGAACATCTCGCAGAACAGCGTGAGGATGTCGATCCGCAACGCCATCGCCGGGCCTTACCGCCCGGCGCCGATCCCGTGTCGCCGGAGCAGGGCGCTGACCGTCTTGCTCGGTACGGCGCCGACGCTGAGCCAGTGCTCGATCCGCTCGCGGTTCAGCGACCCGGCGCTGTCGGCTTTGGGCGCTTCGGGGTCATACCAGCCCAACTGCTCGATCACGCGCCCGTCGCGGGGGTTGCGCGACTCGATCGCGTTGAGCCGGTAGAAGCTGCGATGACGCCGCCCGAACCTCTTCAGTCTCAGCTTGACTGCCACGAATACGCTCTCCAGGCCCCTCGGCGGGGGCACACCTTCACTGTCCGCCTATCACGTAAGTCGTGCATCATACCACACGCACCGAGACCTGCAAACGTTTTTCGAGGGGAGCCATTTGTGATGCTACGGAGAAAGCCCACATCGCAAATGGCTCGAGGGCAACGCCCGGCGATGCCGCAGGCAGGCCGGACGCTTCAGAAAAAGTCAAATCCCTCTAACCTGCGAGCCAGCGGGCCACCGCCTCCGCCGCGCCGGACCGCGCGCAGCGACCGGCAGCGACGGCAATCGCCTCGCGCCGCGCGTCGTCGTCCAGAAGCGGCAGCAGCGTCCGGGACAGGCGCGCGGCGTTGGCGGACGCGTCGGACGCATCGCCACAGACGACCGCGCCGCCGGCGGCGACCAGCTCGGCCGCGTTGTGGTCCTGCTGGCGGTCGCGGTGGTGGGGGTAGGGCATGAGCACGGCCGGGGTGGACGCAGCGGCCAGCTGGGCGACGGTGACGGCGCCGGCGCGGCAGAGCGCCAGGTCCGCCGCCGCGTAGGCCAGATCCATCCGCCGGCAATACGCCGGCGCCACGACCGGGGCGTCCGTCGGCGGATAGTCGTCCGGCAGGTCCGCGCGGGCGGGTCCGGTCACGTGGAGCACCTGCCAGCGGTCGGCCCGAGTCCGCAGGTCGTCGGCCAGGGCGGCGACCGCGGCGTTGATGCTCGCCGCCCCGCTGCTGCCTCCCAGCACGAGCAGCGTCCGCCGCCCGGCGTCCAGGCCGAAATGCCCCATCGCCTCGGTGCGCCGCCCCTCGGCGATGTGGCGACGCACCGGGCATCCTACCAGGCGGACCTTGCGCCGCGCAGCGGCCGGAAGGCGGGCGGCGACGCCGTCGAAGCCGGCGAAGATCGCCTCGACGCGGCGGGCAAGATAGCGGTTGGCCCGGCCCGGGACGGCGTCGGGGTTGAGCAGCCCGCAACGGATGCCGCGTCGCGCCGCCTCCCGCACGACCGGACCCGCGGCGAAGCCGCCCAGGCCCAGCACGGCGGCGGGGCGCAGGTCGCCGAGCATCTCCCGCGCCAGGCCGCGCGCCGCCCTCCAGGCGCGCAGAAAGCCCACCACCTCCCCCGGACGGCGCGGAAGCGGGCGAACCGGCTGGACGACCATGCCCAAGTCGGCTCGCGGCGCCAGAATCCGCTCATCGAGGGGGCGGTCGGAGCAGGCGAAGACGATCTGCGCCTCGGGCTCGACGCGCCGCAGCGCCTCGGCAACCGCCAGCCCGGGGTACAGGTGCCCGCCGGTCCCCCCGCCGGCGAAGATGTGGATGGTGGCGATCATTCGGCGGCGTTTCGCAAGACCATCGCCCTCAAACGCTCCCGGCAGCGGCGCAAACTGTCTGAACGCCGCTCAGCTCGCGATGGAGCCCAGCACTGCTGAACGTATTCAATAAGCCGCGACGTGTAGGCCGGACCAACTGACCGGCCGGAGCCCTGGCGGGGGACCATGTCTTGGGCGATGGCGCGACTGCGTGAATCTCGGGCGAGGTCCACCACGATCCGTTTGGGGTCTTGCTCCGCATCCGGATGCGAAGGGATTCGGGCTTGAGCCACACCAAGGAACCTGGCAACGGCAGACACATCCGCCAGCAACCACGCCTCTACCGCTCGCACAACGATACTGAAGACCATCCGGTGAGACGGCTGAGGCAACCACGCACGCTTCGCGGGGGGCGCACAATGATGGTCACGGTCTAGGTCAACGAGAACGGCCCAGTGTGCGAAACGAGCGGCGGAGTTGTAACCGGCGAGCTTATCGAGGAGGCGAGGCTTTCCGCCCTTTCCATACACCGGACCTGGCACGCCACCCGCTTCAGCAACCAGTCGCCGCATGACCGCCTCATCAACGATCCCCTCAACCGCGATCGTGATGGTTGGCGAGGTCCCTACCATCACTGATCCGCAAACAGGGGCAATTGTTCAACATTCTCCGGCCGGGTATACGGCAACACCGCATCGGCCATGGACTGGCCTTCCTCCAGGAGCATTGTGATTTGTTTGAAATTGGCCGCCGATGTCACCGTCGTACCCTCCTGCGAGGGTTGGAGCACAAGCACTTCATCGAGGCCAATGCCTTCGCTCTGAAGAAGTTCCGGCGAATGCGTGCTCACGAAAAACTGCCGGCCCGAGCGCCGTTGAAGTCGAGCAAGCATTTCAGGAATGTACCGAACCGCCTCTGGATGCAAGGACAACTCGGGCTCTTCAAGCAGCAACGGCCCCCGGGCCGCGTCGGCCGCCCAGAGCAACCCAAGCAGACGCAGCGTACCATCAGAGAACTGATCCTCCATTCGCCACGCACCATGGGGTCGCCAGTTCGCGTACCGACCACGCAGGTGCGATGTTCCCGTCGTATCGTCCCTATACCACTCAAGTTCCTCGAGTTGTGGGATCGCAACCCGCAGAGCGTGTCGCACGCGATTCAATCTCGCCTTCCGCGTAGGTGTCTGTGTTTTTGCAATCTGCTCCAGAAAGTCGCCGCCAAAGGGATCATTCGTCCTTCCGGCAGATCTCTCAGGATCACGAACAAGTTGAGGAACCAAGTGTAGATAATTCACCGAACGAAAGAACTCCGCGATCTCGCGAAACTCCTTATTCGCGTATACCTGCTCGAGGTGCGTCTGGGTCAATCGCTGTTCATCCTGCCGGTCATTCTTATCTGGCCGGACGAGCAATTCCTCGCCATTCTTCACAACGCGCTCGCGCTCCACACGCACGCGCCGCTGCTGATTCTGATTGAAACTCACTTCATACTCGTATCGCGTGCCATCCGCGCCGGCAAGCCACACGCGAATGCCGATTTGAGGGTATCGGCGAGCCGACAGGCAACGTAATCCCTTGACGCCACCTCGCTGCCAAACAGCGTTCTGTAGCCCGCCACCCGCTTCCTGCCCCAGGTCGCGAAGAAAACGAAATGCATCGAGCAGGTTCGACTTACCTGATGCGTTCGGCCCGACCAAGAAAGCCCGGTCCTGTAAGGCCACGTCGACTTTCTGGAAATTGCGCCAGTTTTCCAGCTTGAGGTGAGTAAACCTGAGCGCCTTGTCCCGTTGTTTTCCCATGGGGTCCTCTCCGCGGAAGTCCCAACGGATTATAACGTTCGCAGCATCTACGGCAAGCGGCGAGGAGCGCAAGGATCATTTCGTTCCATCAGGCGGCAGGGCATCCGACTCGCCCGCCCCGTGGGCGGTAACCGAGACGATCAGCCCGACCGCGGCGGCCATGATCGCCAGCGCCGTTCCCCCCGCGGAGATGAACGGGAACGCCATGCCCGTCGGCGGGGCGACGACGAGGTCGACGGCGACGTGGAGGACGGCCTGTGCGGCGATGAGGAAGCCGAGCGACCCGGCGAGGACGCGTCCGAAACGATCCGGCGAGCGGACGGCGGCGCGGCGTGCGGCGACGATCCAGACGGCCAGCAGCCCGAACAGCAGCATGGCGCCGACGAAGCCCCACTCCTCGCAGAAGACCGAGAAGATGAAGTCGGTGGACCGCTCGGGCAGGAAGAGCTTCTGGATGCCGTTTCCCGGTCCCTTCCCGGTCCATCCGCCGGCGAGGATGCCGGTGAGCGACTGTCGCGGCTGGTAGGCGCTGGCGTTGGCGCTCGACCACGGATCGAGCATCGCCACCACGCGGTTCCAGCGGTGCGGGACGCGGTAGACCAGCGCGTAGAACCCGCCCGCTGCGGCGATCAGCAGCGCCAGCATGTACCGTAAGGGCGCCCCGGCCAGCAGCATCGTCACCCCGGCGGCCAGCGCAATCACCGCCGCCGTACCGAAATCCTCCGTCACCACCGGCGCCAGCGCCGCGGCCACCGCCAGCAGCGCCACGCCGAAGGTCCTGGCCGATCGCGGCGGCGCGTCCGGGCGGGTGAACCACGCGGCCAGGAAGACCACCAGCGCCACCTTGACCAGCTCGGACGGCTGAAAGCCGATGGCGTACTGAGGCGGGCCGAACTGCACCCACCGCCGGCAGCCGCCGATGGACTTGCCCAGCGGCGTGAACACCAGAAGCCCGCAGGCGATGGCGAGCACCAGCCCCGCCGACGCCGGCAGCGGCACGGCCCGCCCGGGCGCCAGCAACCGGTAGTCGAACCGCCAGCTCAGCAACAGCACCGCCGCGGCGAAGGCGGCGAACATGGTGTGTCGGACCTCGCGCCGGGCGTACCAGACGGCGGGCTCGGAGACGGACACGGCGGCGCTGTGCACCAACACCACGCCGAGGGCCAGCAACGACAGGGTCGCCAGCAGCAGCGCCTGTCCGGCGCCGTTGCGTCGCAGGGGCAGCTTGTCGCACGTCTCAGGCATCCATGCCTCGCCGTCCGGACCCGCGTATCACGCGAATGTCACGATGAGAGTGAACCCGTCCACGGATTTCGCGGGTTGCACGGGTTCAAAAGCACGCGGGGATTCGTCGGGCCGACGAACGTCCGTCGTCGGCGCCGTCCGTGCAGCCCGTGAATCCGCCGTTCCTGTCTTCGTGCCATTCGGGAACCCTTTGTCACCGCAGCTTCAGAGTCGCCAGCGCCAAGGCGGCGCACAGCAGCCCCAGCAGCCAGAAGCGGACCACCACCTTGGTCTCGGCCCATCCGCCGAGATGGAAGTGATGGTGCACGGGCGCGCAGCGGAAGAGGCGCTTGCCCTCCACGCCGCCGCCCTTGGTCATCTTGAAGTACCCGATCTGCAGGACCACGCTCATCGCCTCCATGACGAACACGCCTCCGGCGATCAGAAGCAGCAGCTCCTGGCGCGTCACCAGGGCGATGTAGGCGATGATCCCGCCCAGCGGAAGCGAGCCCGTATCGCCCATGAAGACCTGCGCCGGCGGGGCGTTGTACCACAGGAAGCCCAGAAGCGCGCCGATCATCGCCGCGCAGATGACGGTCATCTCGGCCGCCTCGCGACCGATCAGCGGCAGGTGGAACAGCGCCGCCCACTCGGTGACGCCGACGACCCACGCGACCAGCAGGAACACCCCGGCGACGATGGCGGTGCACCCGGCCGCAAGCCCGTCCATCCCGTCGGTGAGGTTCACCGCGTTGGTCGAGCCGACCAGCGTGACGACCATGATCAGCACGTACGCCAGAACGGGCAGGTGGACGCCCTCGGCGACGAAGGGAAAGTAGAACTTCTGTGCCGGCTCGACGTAGCGGCCGTAGGAGCGCGTGAACACGGCCAGCAGGACCGCGATGCCGATCTGGAAGACGAGTTTCTCCCACATCTTCAGCCCATCGCGTGAGCCGGTACCCGCGGCGTAGCGGAGCTTGAGCCAGTCGTCAACGGCGCCCAGACCGCCCAGCCAGATCAGCGCCACCATCGCCATGCGCATGTACCCGTTTGCCAGGTCGGCGAACAGGACGGTGGCGGCGAAGATGGCGATGACGATCAGCCCCCCGCCCATCGTGGGCGTGTTGGACTTGTACTCGGCCAGGCGGTTCAGGTCCGCGTGGTCGAACTCCGGTCGGTCTCCGAGCTTGCGCTTGACCAGGAAGCGGATCATCCGCGGTCCCAGCAGCAGGACGATCACGAAGCTGACCACCGCCGCCCCGGAGACGCGCAACAGCAGGTTCTGTCCGCCCAGAAGCCAGTGAATCACGACGCGGCGTCCTCCTCGGCGCGGGCCTCGACCGGGCCTGGGGATTCATCGAACGCGCGGCGGACGGCGGCGACGACCCGCTCCATCCGCATGCCGCGCGAGCCCTTGACCAGCACCACGTCCCCGGCGCGCAGGCGCGGGGGAATCTCCGTCGCGGCGCGTTCGGCGTCGGCGACGCACTCGGCCGTCGCGCCGGCCTGGTGGGCGCCCTCAGTGACGTATCGACCCAACTCGCCGACGCCGATGAGCAAATCGAGCTCGCGTGCGGCCAGGTCGCGACCGGTCCGGCGGTGCATCTCGGCGCTGCGGTCGCCCAGCTCCAGCATGTCGGCGATAACCGCGACCCGCCGCCGCGCGGGCGTCTCGGACAGCACGTCCGCCGCGGCCAGCACGCTTGCCGGGTTGGCGTTGTAGGCATCGTCGAGGATGGTGACCGCGCCGGCGGCGACGCGCTGCAGGCGCATCTCCACGCCGGAAAAGTCCGCCAGCGCCGCGCCCGCGGCGTCCAGCTCGAACCCGAACCGCCGCGCCACGGCCAGCGCCGCCAGCGCGTTGACCGCGTTGTGGCGCCCGGGCACGGGAAGTTCGACCCACAGGCGCCCGTTGACCTCGAACCGTTGCCCGGCGCCCGTGGGGCGGTAGTCCGTCAGGCGGAGCTCCGCCTCGTCGCTGCGCCCGAACCGTACCACACGCGGGGCGCCGTCGACGAGACCGACCGCCCGTTGGAGCGGCGGACTGTCGGACCAGACCACGGCCAGCCCGCCGGGGCTCACGCAGCCCAGCAGCGATGCCTTCTCCACGGCGACGCGGTCGACATCGCCCAGCTTCTCGGTGTGGGCGGCGCTGACGGAGGTGACCACGGCCACGTCGGGCCGCACCAGCCCGCCCAGCGACGCCACCTCGCCCGGCGCGTTGGTCCCGATCTCGCAGACGGCATACTCGTCCGCCGGCTCGATGCCCAGCAGCGTCAGCGGCACGCCGACGGCGTTGTTGTAGCTTCGCGGGCTGCACCGCCCCACCAGACGCCGCGAGAGGATGTGGTCGATCATCCGCTTGACGGTGGTCTTTCCGTTCGATCCCGTCACGGCCACCACCGTCGCAGCCGTCAGACCGCGGTAGAACGCCGCCAGTTCGCCCAGCGCCTGCAAGGGGTCGCCGACCAGCAGCAGGCCCATCTGCCCGTCGGTCCGCTCGGCAAGCTGGGGCGCGTCTCGCGCAACGACGGCGGCGGCGCATCCGGCCTGCTCGGCCTGGGGGAGATAATCGTGGGCGTCGAATCGCTCGCCGCGAAGGGCGAACAGCAAGTCGCCCGCCCGGGCAGTGCGCGTGTCGGTGCTCACCCCGCCCACGGACGGCTCGTTCGGCGATCGGAGCCAGCGGCCCCGCACGGCCTGGCGGAGCTCGTCAATCGTCAGGGGCTTCACGGGGTGACCTCCCGGGTCCGCAGCGCCTCGGCGGCGACCTCGGCGTCGTCGAAGCGCACGCGGCGCGAGCCGAAATCCTGGTACGTCTCGTGTCCCTTTCCGGCGATCAGGACGATGTCGCCCGGTTCGGCCTCGTCGATGGCGGCGGCGATCGCGGCGCGGCGGTCGGGCTCGACGGTGGTCCGCGTCCGGCCGGATTCGTCCAGCCCGGCGACGATCTGCTCGATGATGTCCTCGGGGCGTTCGCTCCGCGGGTTGTCGGACGTGATGAAGATTCGATCGGCGAGGTCCTGCGCCACCCGCGCCATCCGCGGGCGCTTGGCGCGGTCGCGGTCACCGCCGCACCCGAACACGAGGATCAACCGGCGGTGCTCGATCGGCTGCAGCGCCGCCAGCACGTTGCTCAGGGCGTCGTCGGTGTGCGCGTAGTCCACGAACACCTGCAGGCCCGCGTCGGCGTCGACCCGCTGCAGACGCCCGGGCACCTGCCGAACCGAGCTCAGTCCCTCGGCCACGGCGGGCAGGTCGACCCCGACCGCGAGCCCGGCAGCGCCGGCTGCAACGCAGTTCAGCACGTTATGCCGCCCGATCAGCGGCGTCTCGACCGGCGCTTCGCTGCGCCCGTCGCGCAGCACGAACCGCGAGCCGGTCGCGTCGATCCGCTCGATCCGCGCCCAGACGTGCGCCGCGGGGCTCAGCCCGAACCAGCGCACCTCGGCGGGCGTCGCCGCGGCCATCGTCTCGCCGACCGGGTCGTCCCGGTTGATGACCGCCCGGGCGCCCGGGGCGAGCTGCTCGAACAGGCGGCGCTTCGCCGCGGCGTAGGCGTCCATCGTCCCGTGATAGTCCAGGTGGTCACCGGACAGGTTGGTGAACACGGCGACGTCGAAGTCCAGCCCGGCGGTGCGGCGCTGGTCCAGCGCGTGTGACGAGGTCTCCATGACCAGGTGCGTGCAACCGGCGTCGACCATCTCGCCCGTCAGCTCAGCCAGGGCGACCGGACCTGGGGTGGTGGTCCCGGCCGGTGCGGCGGTCCGCCCCGTCTCGTAGCGGATGGTCCCGAGCAGCCCGGCGCGGAAACCGGCGTGGTCGAGCACCGTGCGAATCAGGTGCGCCACCGTGCTCTTTCCGTTCGTGCCCGTCACGGCGACGCTCACCAACCGCCGCGCCGGCCAGCCGCGGATCGCCTGAGCCAGCCGCCCCGCCGCCGCGCGCGCGTCGCCCACGACCGCATGGGCCGACGCGGGCGGGACCTCCCCGCGGTCCTGGCAGACCACGGCGGCGCAGCCGACCTCGACGGCGTGTTCGATGAACGCGTGCCCGTCGCGACAGGTGCCGCGCACGGCGACGAAGCACGAGCCGGGTCCGCACCGTCGCGAGTCGACCTGGACGTCCGTCACGTCGGCGTCGCCGGTGCGGGACGCGGCCGCAACCCCCGCCTGGTTGAGCAGCTCCGAAAACTTCATCTTTTCGCCCCGGAAACGGCGCCGGCGACCAGCGCAGTATGTCACGTCAACCGGCGCGAATCAAAGCGCCGCGCCGGCGGCGCGCTGCGTCGCGGCGGATTCGCCCGGCGGCTGCATCCCGTCCGGGCTTGGCCGTTCGCACTCGTACCTGCGCGGGCAAGACGCCCCCGGCGCGCGGTGTCCGCTCAGCGTCGCGCCAGGGCCTCGGGCGCGACCAGTCGCGGGCGGGGACAGACGCCCCGGTCGGACGGCACGTGCAGGTAGTCCAGCGACCGCTCCAGCACCCGGCGGACGTACGGCGCGGCGACCTTCGAACCGTAGTAGCCCTTATCCTGGTCCGGCCAGTAGACGCTGATGACGCACAGCAGGCGCGGACGGTCGGCGGGCGCGGCGCCGGCGAACGTCGCCGTGTACGCCCCGTCGGCGTATCCGCCGGGACCGGGGATCTGCGCCGTGCCCGTCTTGCCCAGCGACGACCAGCGCGACAGCTTGCACGTCCGGCCGGTACCGCGCTCGACGACCTTGCGGAGGACTTCGCGCGTCGCGGCGGAGGTCTGCTCGCCCAGCACCCGCCGCACGACGGTGCGCCGCGTTCGGCTGACGATCTCGCCGTCCGGCGAGCGGACGTGGTCGACCAGGCGAGGGCGGAGCATCTCCCCACCGTTGATCAGCGCGGAAAACGCCATCGCCAGTTGGAGCGACGTGACGGACATCTCCTGCCCGAAGGGGATCCGCGGCGTACTGTAGGTGTTCCACTTGTCCAGGTCGCGGAGGATGCCGGCGTCCTCGCCGGGCAGGTCGATTCCGGTTCGCCTGCCCAGCCCGAACCGCCGCGCGATCGCGTGCAACCGGCGGTTGCCGAGCATCAGGCCGATCTTGGCCATCCCGATGTTGCTGGAGTGGACGACGATGTCCTCGACGCTCAGGTCGGCGTAGCTCTGCCCGTGATCGCGGATGGTCCCGCCCTGCGGGACGCGGAACCGCCCGTCCTCGCAGTGGATGCACGTGGCGTAGTCGACGACGCCGGCGTCGACGGCCGCGGCGGCGAAGACCGGCTTCATCACGCTTCCCGGCTCGAAGGGCATGCTGACGGCGCGGTTGACCGTGCGGGGCAGGTCCTCCGGGCCCACCTCGGCCGGGTCGAAGCCGGGCACGGAGTCCATCGCCAGCACCTCGCCGGTGTGGGGGTCGACGACGACGCCGGAGGCCCAGGTCTTTCCGTCAAGCCCGAACCGTTCCACGCTCTGGCGCAGCGCCTGCGACAGGAACCGCTGGATGTAGACGTCGATGCACAGGTACACGCTGCGCCCGTCGCGTGCGGCGCGGCTTTCCGATGCGGAGGCGTACAGCGGCCTGCGGCGGTTGTCTGCCAGGACGACCCGGCGCCCGGCGGAGGCCCGCAGGTGGGACGCCAGCGCCAGCTCCAGCCCGCCCCCGGGCGCCCCGTCGCGCCGGCGAAAGCCCAACACCGTCGCCGCGAGCGGCCCGTTCGGGTAATACCGCCGCCACTCGCGCAGGATGCCCACGGCGCGGAGGTCGAGATCGCGGACGGCCTGTGCCTCGCCCGGCGACAGCTCGCGCTTGATCCACGCGAAACGCTTCCGCCTGCGGGCCAAAAGTTCCTCCATCACCTCGCGCGGGTGCATATCCAGCGCGCGGGCGACCGCGACGGCCGTGTCGGCCATCTCGTCCTCCGGGACGATCGCCGGGTCGACGAAGCAGCTCGGGACGCGTTCACTCCCGGCCAGGACGAGATACGCGCCGCGCGTCCGCGCGAAGATATGCCCCGGTCGGGCCGGAAGATGAAACACCCGCTGCTGCTGGCGCCGCGCCAGCTCCGCGGCACGCGGACGCTCGTGACGCATCAGCAGCGCCAGGCGGACCGTGAGCAACCCCAACGCCGCAAGCAGCAGGCCGAACAACAGGTCGTATCGCCATGTGCCGGGCGCCCTGCGGCTCATCGTTGGCTTGGGGTCCTCTGCTCGGGGTGG
The DNA here is from genome assembly GCA_048622595.1 of Planctomycetota bacterium. GTDB lineage: Bacteria > Planctomycetota > Phycisphaerae > SM23-33 > SM23-33 > JAGXKT01. Next base: position 16,561 of record JBMCUM010000010.1, read on the forward strand.
TAGGCCAGCGGCGTGTCACGCTCGCCGCGCGGGCGCCAGCGGAGCCCCATCGCCACGGCGCGGCGTCGGACGGCCTCAGCGGCGACCAGGCGGCGGATGCGCGCCTCGCGGCGCCAGATCTCCGGGCGCAGCGACCGGCGTCGCATCTCCAGTTGCTGCGTCTGGTGGCGGTAGCGCAGCTCGCGCCCTCGCAGGGTCACCAGGGCGACCGCGATGACCGTCAGGGACAGGATGACCACGGCGATCCGCATGAGTCGCGCTCCTCGCCAACCGCCCGGACCGCTACTGCGGGATGCGCAGCGTCAGGCCCGCCGGAAGGACGTCGCGGCTGGTCAGACGGTCGCGGTTGGCGTCGAACAGGCGATCGACGGCGCTCCGCCCGCCGCTTCCCAGCAGGCGGCGCGCGATGTTCGTCAACGTATCGCCCGATCGCACCTTGTATGTCCGCGTGCGCTGCACGACGCGCTGCAGCGGGCTGCGTGGCTCGCCCGGCGTGTCGGTCAGATCCATCTCCACGCCGCCCCCCTCGGCAACGCGCTGCCGAGTGCGACCGGCGGCGCCCTCCAGCGGCGGGATCACGAGCGCCTGTCCGATGCGGAGCGTGTCCTCGTCGGGCAGCAGGGCGCGATTCGCCTCGTAGATGCGCCGGTACTGGTCTTCGTGCTCCGCGCCGTACACGTCGCGAGCGATGCTGCGCAAGCTGTCGCCCGGCTGAACGCGGTAGGTCCGCGGCGCGGACCGCCTGCCGGAGTCCCCGCCGGCGGGGCGCCGCTCGGGGCGCTGCCGGGCGGGCTCGTCCGTGTGCGACGGGCGCCGCGCGGTTCGCCGCTGCGTCTCGCCCCCGCGGGCCGACAGCTCCACCGGCTCCCGCCGCCGGACGCCGCGCCCGTCGGCCTCGTCGGCGTCGTCGCCGTCGTCGCGTGCCGGGCCGATCGCGCCGGTCTCCAGCACGGCGCGGACCGACCCGTCGTCCTGCGGTTCTGCCTGCGAGCTCTGCGGCGGCGGCGGCGCGGCTGTCGGCCCGACCAGCTCCGTCAGCACCAGCCCGAACATGATGATGAACGCCAACCCCACCAGCAGCCCGATACGTGCTTGTTTCGTCATGGCGACAGCTCCGTCTGTCTGTGGCGCTCCGTCGACCCCGGCTGCCGGCGGAACCCTTCCTACGCGATCCATCGCACGCCGCGGAGCTTGGCCGAGCGGCTCCGCGGATTGTCCGTCGCTTCGGCGTCGGTCGGCGTCACGGGCTTTTTGTTGAGCGGCTCGCACCGACCCGCGTCGGTCCAGGCGCCGAACGCC
>JBMCUM010000011.1:0-17377 GCA_048622595.1 Planctomycetota bacterium
GTCATGCCGAAGATGAAGACCAACAAGGCCGTCGCCAAGCGGATCAAGATCAGCGCCCGCGGGAAGGTGCTTCGCCGCGTCGCCGGTTCCGGGCACCTGAAATCCCGCAAGTCGCCCAAGCGTCTGCGCAGCTTCCGGCAGAACCGGGAGCTGGCTTCGCCTTACGACAAGCAGGCCAAGCGCATGCTGGGCAAGTAGGCACAGACCCGCGTCCGGACGGGAGCCCCGTGGGGCGGCCCGTGAGGGTGCCGAACATCCCGGCCCGTGCCGGGAGTCCGTCCGACCAGACAGGAGACCGACCATGCCACGCGTTCGCCAGGGCTCCGCCCGCCACCGCAAGCACAAGAAGATCCTGCGCCGGGCGCGCGGGTATCACGGCGCCGCGTCGCGCCATTACCGCGTGGCGCGCCAGGCGACGTACCGCGCCGGCGTCAACGCCACGCGCGACCGCCGCCGGCGCAAGCGCGAGTTCCGCCGCCTGTGGATCACGCGCATCACCGCCGCCTGCCGCCAGCGCGGGTTGACGTACAGCCGCTTCGTCCACGGGCTGCGGGAATCCGGCATCGCGCTGAACCGCAAGATGCTCAGCGAGATCGCGGTGACCGACCCCGGCGCGTTCGACGCCGTGGTCCAGGCCGCCGGCGCCGCCGACGAGGCCCAAACCGCCGCGGCGAGCGGCTGAGGCGAGTCGCGCCATGCCCCTCGTCGACGAAATCGAGGACCTGCGAGCCGCCGCCGAGGCCGAACTCGCCGAGGCCGATACGCCCGAGGCGCTCGAGGCATGGCGCGTGCGGTACCTCGGGGGCAAAGGCGCCGTCAAGGCGGCGATAAAGCGCCTCAAGGAGGTTCCCGCCGAGCAGAAGCCGACGGTGGGCAAGTCGCTCAACCGCCTCAAGGACGAACTGACCGAGGCGTTCGAGCAGCGCCGGGCCCGGCTCGGCGCCGAGCGCCCCGCCCCTCAGGCCGCGGCGGGCGAGGATATCACCCTGCCCGGCGAGCGTCCCGCCGTCGGACACGCCCACGTGCTGACCCAGACCATCGACGAGATCTCGGGGATCTGGGCGCGGATGGGCTTCGAGGTCGCCTACGGGCCTGAGGTGGAGGACGAGCGGCACAACTTCGAGGCGTTGAATATCCCGTCGTGGCACCCGGCGCGGGACGAGCTGGACAACTTCTACATCGACGAGGGCACGGGTCGACCGGGCAGGACGATGCTCCGCTCGCAGACCTCGACGATCCAGATCCGGGTCATGGAGTCGCGCCGCCCGCCGGTGCGGATCATCGCGGTCGGGCGCGTCTACCGCCCGGACACCGTCGACGCCACGCACAGCTTCATGTTCCACCAGATCGAGGGGTTGTACGTCGACGAGGGCGTGACGATGGCGGACCTTAAGACGTGCCTCGACCAGTTCTGCCGGGCGTACTTCGGCACGGACGTCGCCACGCGGTTCCGCCCCAGCTTCTTTCCGTTCACCGAACCGTCGGCCGAGGTGGACGTGTGGTTCACCTACCCGGACGGTCACGAGGGCTGGATGGAGCTCGGCGGCTGCGGGATGGTCGACCCGCACGTGCTGGAGGCGGTGGACTACGACGCCGAGCGGTACACGGGCTACGCCTTCGGGCTCGGCGTCGAGCGGATGGCGATGGTCCGCCACGGCATCAGCGACATCCGCCTGCTGTTCGAAAACGACGTCCGCTTCCTGCGCCAGTTCTGACCTGCGTTGGGCGAACGCCTCGGTGACGCGGTGTGCGCCGACAAGGCGTCTCAGCGGTCCGCACCGCGGCGCTTGATCGCGAAGACGTTGCCCGGTTTCTGCGCCACGGCGCCCTTGATGACCAGCATCGTCATCGACGCGGCGACCCGGGCGCTGGGCACGCCCGTGCGGCGCGTCAGCTCGTCCAGCGTCAGCTCCCCGCCGCCGAGCGCCTCGACCAGCTTCGTCTCGGCGTCGCTGAGCCCCGCGGGCATCGGTGGCGCCTCGGCGTGCGGCGCCTCGCCCATCTCCGCCCCGACCGGGCCCAACTGCTCCAGCAGGTCGTCCAGGTTCTGCACCAGCGTCGCGCCGTCGCGGATCAGCTCGTTCGTCCCGGCGCTGGTCGGCGAGTCCACCCGCCCGGGGACGGCGAACACCAGCCGTCCCTGTTCGTCCGCCTGTCGCGCGGTGATCAGCGAGCCGCTGCGCCGCGCCGCCTCCACGACCAGCACGCCCAGCGACAGCCCGCTGATGATGCGATTCCGCGCGTGAAAATTGCCCGCGCGGATGTCCAGCCCCATCGGCAGCTCCGAGACGATCGCGCCGCGCCCGTCGGTGACGATCCGCTCGAAAAGCTCGCGGTTCTCGCGCGGGTACGTCCGCGACAGCCCGCAGCCCATCACCGCCACCGTCCGCCCCCCGGAACCCAGCGCCCCGCGATGCGCCGCCGTGTCGATCCCCCGCGCCCCGCCCGAGACGACGGTAAAGCCCGCCCGCCCGAGCAGCTCGCCGAAACGTCCCGCCTGCTCCATGCCGTAATGCGAGCAGCGCCGGGCGCCGACGATGCCTACCGCGACGGCGTCCGTGTCGCGCAGCTCGCCGCGGACGTAGAGCACCTCGGGCGGGTCGTGGATGGTCTCCAGCGCCCGGGGGTAGCCCGCCTCCCCGCGGACGAGTACGCACACGCCCGCGCGCTCGGCAGCCGCGAGCTCGTCGTCCACCTGGGCGTCCGTGACGGCGGCGACGGCGGCGGCGGTCTTCTCGCCGATGCCCTTGACGGCGCGGAGCTGGGCGGGACTCGCCGCGACCGCCGCCGCGGCGCCGCCGAACGCCTCACGCAGGCGCCCCAGCGTGGTGCCGCCGACGCCCTCGGCCAGGTGGAGGCGGATCGTCGCCCGCCGCTTGGTGGCGTCCATGGTACGGTCCTTTCGCGGCGGGATTATATCCGCCGGCCGATGGACCGGCCAGTAGCGGCATGCGGCCGGCGTCGCTGGACTTGCGGGGCGCGTTGGCGTATCCTCGATACCGGAAACGAGCAGCATCCACCGGAGAGTCATCGCCACGCCAACGGCCCCACGTGCTTCCAGTCGGCGACTCGATTTCGAGGTTCTGCCTCCCGGGCGTGCGGGGAGCGGTTTGAGCAAACGCCAAAAGAGATGCAGCACAGGCCGACGGGAGCAATGATGATGACGCATCGAATGCGACGAATCGCAACAGCATCCACTGTGATATTGGGAATGACACTGATGACTGCCGACTTTGCGTCCGCGCGCGACGAACGCGGCAAGCTGATCCGCCCCAAGGACGAGAGCTGGCGGGAAGCGACGTCCGTGGAGGACGTGCTGGCCCGTTGGCCGGAGCGCGTGGACCTGTTGCTGTCTGCGCTGGACCTGGAGCGTTCGGGCCTCGAGGTCGTAAAGGCGGCCGTCGCGGCGGGCGACAAGGCCCAGGCGTGCCGCGCGCTGCTGGCGTACTACGCCGACGAAGGCCTCTGCCGGTGGATCCTCGAGCGCCTTCCGGAACCGCGAGACCGCCACGTGGAGATCGCCGGCGACATCCTCGAGCGCAGGCATCGCAAGGGCAGGACGGTCGGTACGATCCCGGTCCGCGCCGGCGGCGCGTGGGACTGGAACTACACCGGGCCGAAGGGCGATCGCGAGTTCGCCTTCAACCTCAACCGCCATCCGTTCCTCGACGACCTGCTGCAGGCCTGGCGGAAGACCGGCGACGAGAAGTACGCCCGCGCGTTCGACCGCATCATCCGCGACTGGGTCCTCCACACGGTCTATCCCGGCGAGGAACATCAATACGTCTGGACGTGGCGCGTGCTGGAGGCCGGACTGCGCATGCGTCAGTGGCTGCCCGCCTTCCACGGGTTCGCCGAGGCGGAGGGCTTCACCCCGGCCGGGCGGCTGCTGATGCTCTCGAGCTTCGTCCAGCACGCCCGGTACATCAAGATGCATCACTGGAGCCGCCACAACCACGCCCTGATGGAGCTGGACGGGCTCAACCGTCTGGCGTTGGCGCTTCCCGAGCTCAAGCAGGCCGACGCCTGGAGCGGCTACGCCCTGGAGGAGATGCTCGACGAGCTGGACCACCAGGTCTATCCCGACGGCGCCCACGACGAGCTGTCCAGCGGGTATCACTGGGTCTCGCTGCACAGCTTCGAGCAGGTCGCCGCCGTCTGCCGGGCCGCCGGGCGCGCGGTCCCGGATGAGTACCGGAAGCGCCTCGTCGACATGTACGACTACTGGGCGGGGCTGGTCCGTCCCGACGGCTCCCTGCCGCAGAACAACCGCTCCGACCGCTCGGACCCGACGCGTCGCATCCTCGCCGCGGCCGAGCGGTACGACCGTCCCGACTGGCGGTACATCGTCACCAACGGCCGGGAGGGGGAGAAACCCGACGGATTGCCCAGCCGCTTCGCGCCCTGGGCCGGGCACCTGACCAGCCGCAGCAGTTGGCAGGCCGATGCGCTGTGGAGCTTCTTCGACGCCGGACCCGCCGGGGCGGGCTCGGTCCACGCCGACTCGCTGCACCTTTCGGTGACGGGCTACGGGAAGGACTTCCTCATCGACTCGGGACGGTTCTGGTACATGGGCGACAAGTGGCAGCGGTTCGCCCACTCCAGCCGGGCCCACAACGTGATCCTCATCGACCGCTGCGACCAGCAGGCCAAGCCCAGGAAGACCGATGCCCCGCGGGCGCGCGCCCACTGGGGCATTACCGAGACGTTCGATTTCGCCCGCGCCACGCACGCGCACTACAAGGGGCTCGAAGGCGAAGCCGCCCACACGCGCATCGTCGTGTTCCTGAAAGAAGCCGGTTGCTGGGTCGTGCTCGACCGCATCACCACCGACCGCCCGCGCGAGATCACGCCGATGTGGCGCTTCCGCCCCGAGCGCCAGGTGAAGACCGACGACGCGGGCAACCTGCTCACCGCCGATGCCGAGGGCGCGAACCTCGCCATCACGCCCGTGGGCGACATCGCCTGGGAGGTGGAGCTGATCCGCGGCCGGGAGCACCCGCACCTCCAGGGCTGGTACAGCGAGGTCACCACCGAGTGGGAGCCCAATACCTGCGCCGCGCTGCGCGGACGGATCGACGGCGACGCCGTGTTCGCCTGGGTCATCCTGCCGGTCGAGAGCGGCCCGGCCCGACCGGCGGGCGACGTCGATTTCGACATCGACGGCGCCGCGGCCGTCATCCGCTTCGCCGGCGCCGACGACGCGACCGTCCACCTCCGCGTGCCGCTGGAGCGCGGCGCGCCGAAGATCGTATCCGAGCGCCCCGAAGGCGGGGCCGAGTAACCGGGAGCACCTCATGACTGCAAAGGCAGCGTTATCACCCTCGGGATCGGTCGCTTGCGCCGCCGCGACGCTCGGCGCTCACGTGCGGGCAGCCCTGCTTGCGGTGGCGCTGTGTGCGTCGTCGGCCGAGGCGCTGGGCCGGGACGTCGCGGGCGGGGACGCCGGCGGCGAGACCGGCTGGACGCAGAACTACACGCTCCGCGTCGTTCCTGCGCCGGGCGGCGTGACGATCGACGGGCGACTCGACGACTGGGACCGCTCCGGGCGGATCTTCCTGTGCGACGATCTGGCGGCGCACAAGCACACCCGCAGCGCCGACGTCATGGCGATGTACGATGACGAAGCCCTGTACCTCGCGGCGGACGTGCGCGACCCGACGCCGCTGCGGAACCGTGTGGACCCGGCCAAGAATCCCGGCGGCGGCTGGCGCGGCGACTGCCTGCAAGTGCGCTTACGCCTCCCCGGCGACGGCGAGCAGCCGCGCATCTTCTGGCTTGATGCGTGGTACCACCGGCCCGGGGATGATCCCGCGTTGCAACTCGCCCAGCGGCAGCCCGAGCAAAGCAGGACCGACCTGCTCGAGCACGGCGGCGAGGCCGCATTCCGGGTGCTCGACACCGACGACGGCTACGTGCAGGAGATGAATATCCCCTGGGCGGCGCTCGGGCTGGAGGATCGCGTCGCTGCGGGCTTCGAGTTCGACATGGGGCTCGAGGTCGTCGGCGGCCGGGACGGCGGACGAGGGTCGGCGTTCCGCATCGTGGACCTGATTGCCTTCCGCGGCGCGCCGACGAAGCAGTTTTACCGATGTCCGCAGCGGTGGGGCACCGCGCGATTGATGAAAGAAGGAAACCTGACATTGGCCGAGTATGAGACCCATCAGGAGCAACCCGGCGGACCGCTGGCGGTGCGCCCGATCAACGTGGCCGAGGCGCTGATCGAGCCATTTTATAAAGGGCATCTGTCCGGTTTCGAGGCGTGGCGGATCGATGCGTGCGAGGCGTGCGACGTCTTGATCCGCGATCCGTTCCTCACCGGCGTGCAGATCAACTGGCAGCGCGGGACGGACGCCCGCCCGGTCGTGCGGATGAGCCGGGCGTTTGACGTACCCGTGGGTCGGTACGACCGCCTGCTGCTGCACGCGTCGCTGCCCAAGGGCAGCCGGCTTCGCCTGATCGCGGAGACCGATGCCGGCCGACGGGTACTCGAGCGCGAGGCCCTCGAGGGCAAAAAGCGCGAGTACACGCTCGACCTGGAAGACGCCCAGCGGATCACCGACATCACACTCGAAATCCACCACGATCGCGCGCAACCCGCCGCGGCTCGGCTGGGCTGGCTCGGGCTGCAGGACATCGACCGTATGGACGAGCTGATGGCCCACTTCCACCGCTTCGACGAACGGTGGCAGGGGTATCTGCAACCCCCCTCGCATCGGCGGAGTTTCGAGCCACATCTCGGCGTGTTCCTCACGTCGGACGAACTGGCCGCGCTGCGCGAGCGGCACGCGGCGTACGTGGCCGAGTACGGCGAGTCGCCGCTGGCGGACATCCGCGAATGGGCGCTGAGCCAGAACCCGGAGCAAATGATCCGGGAGCATACGGGCAGGCCCGGCCGGTTCGGTCGCGACCGAGGGATTTCACAGCGCGGCATGACCTCGCGCATGGCCGAGGCGGCGATGGCTGGCCTGATCATCGAGGACGCTGAGCTGTTGCGGCGAGCCGCCCGACAAGCGATGGCTGTGGCCATGACCGAAAGCTGGCACGAGTCCTTCTACAGCTATCTGCCCGGCAGCACGCATGACCATCGCGCGTTCGATCAATCCAAGATTGTCGAAGCGCTGGCCATCATCCTCGACGCCGCCGGCGAGCTGATGACGCCCCACGCCCGCAGATACCTTCTCCGCCGGATCGCCAACGACGGGGTGAACTGGATCACCTACAACGCCTGGCGGTACGAGTACATCCACCACATGAATCAGCTCGCCTGGTTCGCCGACGGCTGGCTGGCGGGATACGCGGTGATGGCTCAGGAGATGCCGCGGGTCAAGCCTTACGCCGACCTCGCCTACCAATCGCTCGCCGAGAGCATGTCCGGGATCATCCTGCCCGACGGCGGGTACGAGGAAGGCCCGGCCTACTTCGCCACGGTCGTCGGCCACGGCGGGGAGGGGCTGTACTACTACAGCCGCTTAACCGGCAAGACGCTGCAGGAGATCACGCCCGAGACGCTGCAGGAGACCGCCGACTTCGCCGAGGTCATCCGCTCGACCGATCGCGATCAGGACTTCATCCCGTTCGCCGACAGTTGGAAGCGGTTTCAGAAGAATGCCGGGGCGTTCATGGCCGCGCTGCTGCCCGACAGCGCGTGGGTCTCGATTTACCGCAAGTCGGCCCCGCGGGCCGGCAGCTTCCCCACCGCGCCGATGGCGATGGCGCTCGAGCCGCAAATCCCCGAGACGGGGCCCGAGCCGCGCCCGTTCGTGCAGCTCGCTACGATGGGGTTGACCAGTTCGACGCGGAAGCTGGGCGAACACTGGGTCAAGTTGCTGATCGTCTCAAACAAGGACAACGCCAGCCACAACCACGAGGACAAGGGCAGCTTCGTGCTCGAGTTCGCCGGGCAGACCTTCGCCGCGGACGGCGGGCAGGTCGGTTACGACGATCCGCAGAGCAATCTGATGAAGCACGCCCAGCGGCACAACATGCTGCTGCCGACGGGACTGGACGCTCGCCCCGCCCCGATCCGGGACGTGGGAGTGCTGCCCGAGGCGGAGGGCGATGAGACGGGCTTCCGCGCGAGCATGGACCTGACCCCGCGCTGGGCGGGCGTTTACGACAAGTGGACGCGCACGTTCGAATCGCCGCGTCCCGATCGCCTCGTCATCACCGACGACTACGAGCTGGCCCGGGGCGACGGCGTGGCGTTCTACTGGAGCACCTTCCTGCCCGTGGAGGTGCGGGACGACCGGGTCGTCATCACCGGCCGCCGGGGCCGGGTCGTGCTGTCCGTGCCCGACGATTGCCGCGTTCGCGTCAACGAGCTGTCCATGCCGAAAGGTCCGCCGCAGCGGCGCATCGCGTTCGAACGCCGACGGCGGAGCGGCCGGATCGTCGTTGAGGCGCGCCTTGAGGCGACCGAGCCCGCACCGTGACCGGCGAGGCGAGCCGCCTTGACTTCCGCGCCCGGATCGCTATGCTGAGACGCGAATGGAAGGGCGGAGCAGCAACAGCCCCCTCTTCATGCCTATGAACCGTCATACCACGTACGTGGTCCACCCGCATCTGCACAGCCCTGTCGGGCGCCCCTCCCGGCCGCCGTATGGCGGACCTGCGGGGGACAGTGACGTCCCCGGAATGACTAACTGGAAGGACCTCCCATGCGAACGCGAATGACGTTTCACCTCGTCGTGGCCTGCGGGATCGTGCTGGGCGGCGTCGGCTGCACCGTCGCGGATGTGCCCATCGCCGCCGACGGCGAGCCGCAAGCCGTGATCGTCCACAACGGCCACGAGAAGCAGGCCGGCGAGCTCCAGGCGTACCTGAAGAAGATCACCGGCGCCGAGCTTCCGCTGTCGGCGACGGGCGAGGCGGCGCCGGAAGGGCTCGCCGCGGTCGAGCTCCGCGTGGTGGACAAGCTTCCCGGCGCCAGCGACAAGCGCACGGGCGACCATGCGTACCGCCTGCGGACGCGGGACGGCTCGCTGCGGCTGACGGCCCAAAGCGCGCTGGGGCTGGACTACGCGGTGTACGGGCTGCTGCAGGACCACCTGGGGGTGGGATTCTACAGCGAGACGTACGAGTACATCCCGGACCGCCCGGGCCTGACTGTGGGCGAGCTGAACGAGCTGTCCGAGCCGGCGTTCTACGGGCGGGGGATGAACCTCTGGGCCGAGCGCAAGCGCATGGCCGACTGGTCGCGGAAGAACCGCCAGTATCCCCCGGGCGGAAAGGCGATCGTCTCGGGGCACAACTTCCAGCGGTACGGGACGCGCGACCACTGCCCGCTGGACGAGGACTTTCAGCGCGCGTTCGGCGAGAAGCTCAAGGAGCAGTTCGCCAAGCGGGACGCCGACGCCCCGCCGATGCCGGTGGGGCAGATGGACGGGCCGTTTCGCCCCGGGTGCGGCAAGTGTGAGAACTGCAAGAAGGTCCTCGAACGGGAAGGGGCCGACGCGGCGCTGATGCACCTGATGCTCTCCGGCGCCATGGACCACGCCGGCCAGGAGTACCCGGACCACGAGATCATCACGTTCGCCTACAACAACACGCACAAGGTGCCCAAGACCGTCCGCCCGCACGAGAACGTCTGGGTCAACGTCGTCTCCAGCGGCGGCGACCACCTCAACCCGGTGCGCGGCAACCCCGCCATGCGCGGCTACGCCCAGGCGCTGAAGGGCTGGCCGCAGGCCGCGCCCGGACGCGTGACCACGTGGCACTGGGCGAAGAACTACCACGCGCAGCATTACGAGTGGCCGAACATGGTCGCCGTCGTCGACGCCATCCGGTTGTGGGACGAGTGCGGCATCAACGGCGCGTACATGCAGGAGGACCGCGCCGACCACAACTGGCACGAGCTGAAGCACTGGGTCTGGGCGCAGCTCATATGGGATCCGCAGCAGGACGCAGCGGCGCTGATGGACCGCTTCTTCGGCGAATACTACGGGCCGAAGGCGGCGCCGCTGCTGCGGGAATACTTCCAGACCGCCGACGCGATTCGCCGCGAGAAGGACGTTGCCGTCAGCGTGGTCCGCGGCGGGTCGTTCGGAAAGAACCTGCGCAAGACGCTGCTGACGCCGGACGTGCTCGCGCGGCTGGATGCGATCCTCGCGCGGGCCCTGCAGGCGGCCGAGGAGGAGGACAACCCGGTTTTCGCCAGGCACGTGGCCGAGGCGCGGGCGTACGCGACGGACGAGCCGATCATCGACACGCTGCGCGTCGCCGAGGGCTTCGGTCGCGTGACAGACCCGCGCGACGGAAGCGAGTGGTACGTCGCCGGCGGGCGGGAGGACGTTCCGGCGCGGATCGACCGCTACACGGCGCGGATGCGCGATCCACGCTACCGCCTGTGGATGCACGCCAAGGGCGGCGGACGCCTGTACGAGCTGAAGTCGGAGCAGTTGACCGCTGCCGTCATCCCGGAGATGGACGGGCGGATCATCGGCCTGGTCCACGGACCGACGGACAGGCACATCCTCGCCGGCGAGGGTTACCGCGACGCCCCGAAGATCCGCCAGAGCTTGTGGACCGTCACCCACGCCGACGAGACGTCCATCGACACCGACATGAAGTTCTCCCAGGAGTACTGGGGCTGGATCGAGCTGGGCCACATGACACGCCACGTGGCGGTCGGCGGCGACGAGCCGGGCCTGACCGTGCAGCGCCGCTATCGGGTCCGCCGGCGGTGGCGCAAGCACGTGCTGCCCGGGGAGATCAACGCCCACTGGGGGCTGAAGGTTCCCGACGCCGGCACGGCCCGTGTCCGCATCCGCGGCGGCGGGATCGACGAGACCCTCGAGGGCGAGGCGCTGCGCGACGCCGCCACCGAGCGGAAACTCACCGCAGACGACGGACCGCTGGTGGTGGAACTGGACCGCGGCGACGGGCTGACCGTCCGGCTGGAGACACCCGCCGAGGGATGGAAGAAGCTCGAAGTTCGCCCGGTGAATCTCAGTGAGCCCAGCAAGGTCGCCCCGCGCCGCGAGCGTCGGCGGAGCTGGTGGCCGGGCGACCGGGACATCTGGCCGGTGGACCAGACGCCTCGCGTGGTGGTCGTGCTGACGTCCGACGTGGCCCCTGAGATCACCAAGGAACCGGTGGACCTGCCGCGCCAGCGCCTGACGGTGCATGCGAATGAGGACTGATCGCACCCTCGACCGCCGAGCCCGGACGCGGGGCGCAGCCGCGGCACCGGGCGGCTTCGGCGCATCGACCGGCTTGTGCCACGCCGGCAAGAGCGACCGCGCCGGTGCACAGCGAGAAAAAAGATGACAGACGCGCCGGCGCTTGCACGGTGTTGCATTGCAAGGTCGAATGAGTCTATTGTTTCACCCCGACCGGGGCGAATGGCCCGGAATGGACTGACTGGAAGGACCTCCCATGCGAACGCGAATGACGTTTCACCTCGTCGTGGCCTGCGGGATCGTGCTGGGCGGCGTCGGCTGCACCGTCGCGGATGTGCCCATCGCCGCCGACGGCGAGCCGCAAGCCGTGATCGTCCACAACGGCCACGAGAAGCAGGCCGGCGAGCTCCAGGCGTACCTGAAGAAGATCACCGGCGCCGAGCTTCCGCTGTCGGCGACGGGCGAGGCGGCGCCGGAAGGGCTCGCCGCGGTCGAGCTCCGCGTGGTGGACAAGCTTCCCGGCGCCAGCGACAAGCGCACGGGCGACCATGCGTACCGCCTGCGGACGCGGGACGGCTCGCTGCGGCTGACGGCCCAAAGCGCGCTGGGGCTGGACTACGCGGTGTACGGGCTGCTGCAGGACCACCTGGGCGTGGGGTTCTACTCCGGAACCTACGAGCACATCCCCGCGGATCCGAACCTCACCGTCCCGGCGCTCGACACGCTTGCGGAACCGGCGTTCTACCACCGCAATCCGATGTTCTTCTCGTGGAACTCGGGCGAGGCCGCGAAGCGATTCGCCCTCCGCAACCGGATGTTTCCCGTCGACGGACAGCCCCACAACGCCACGCACAACTTCAAGAAGTGGGGCTTCCAGGACAACTGCCCGCTCGATGAGGACTTCCAGAAAAAGGTCGGCGAGCGGTTGAAGAAGGAATTCGCCAAGCGCGAGCCGGGTGGTCGGCCGCTGGCGCTCGGGCAGATGGACGGGCCGTACCGGTTGGGCTGCGGCGTGTGCGACAAGTGCCGCGCGCTGATCGAGAAGGAGGGATCTTACGCCGCGCCCATGCTGACGCTGCTCAACGCGGCCATGGAGTACGCCGCCGAGGAATACCCCGACCACGAGGTGATGACCTTCGCCTATTGGAACACGCTGCCGGTTCCCAAAACCGTTCGGCCACACGAAAACCTGTGGATCCAGATCGTCTCGAGTGACGCGAGCCTGAATCAGGGCGGGGATCACCTCGGCCGGATCGAGGGCAACCCGGCTAATCGGCTGTACGAGCATGCCGTCCGCGAGTGGCCCAAGGCCCACCCCACCGGCAAGGTCACGACCTGGCACTGGGCGACCGGCGGCGGCGAGTACGAATGGCCCAACCTCTATGACTTCATCGAGGATCTGCGCTTCTTCCGGGACCACGGCGTTAGGGGCGCGCAGACGCAGGGGTCTTCCCTCCACACGGGCAACTGGAGCGAGCTGAAGTACTGGGTCTGGGAACAGATCAAGTGGGACCCGGACCAGGACGAGGACGCGCTGATCGATCGCTTCCTGCGAGGCTATTACGGCGAAGAGGCGGCTCCGCACCTGCGCGATTACCTGCAGTTGGCCGAGCGGCTCCAACAGGAGAGCGGCTACCGGGCGCCCGGCGGACTGATTCGGTGGAGCGCGTGGAATGTGAACCAGCGCCGCAAGTTCCTCCATCTCGACACGACCGAACAACTGGCGGCGCTTCTGCAAAAGGCACACGAAGCGGCGGCGCAATCGGACAACCCCGTTTACAAGAAACACCTGGACGAGGCCAGCGGTCGCTCGCTGGACCCGGTGATCATCGACGCGGTCCGCGAGGCCGAGGGCTTCGCCCGCGTGAACCACCCCGAGACCGGCGAGCCGTGGTACGTCCCCGGCGGTCGGGCGGACATGCCCCGACGGATTCAGCGCTCGATGCCGGACGACCGGCGCAAGGAGGATTGGTTCAAGCGCCGCGCCGGCGGGCGGATTTATGAAGTGCAGGCCGACGATTTGCGCGCCGATGTCGTACCCAACTACCGCGGGCGCATCGTGAGTCTCGTGCACGAGCCGACGGGCAAGGAGCTTCTGGCCGGTGACGGCTACAGCGACATGCTCGGAGCACGCAACCATATCCAGCGCGTGCAGGAAAACGACGCGAGCCACGTGCGCACGGACGTGCTCTTCGGGGGCGGGTTCTACGCGTGGGGCCGCCCCGACAGGATGCGCCGTGAGATCACCGGCGAGGAAAGCGGACTGACTGTGAGCCGGCGGTTCACCGGAAAAACGACCGTGGCCAACGCTCAGTGGGAGTTCCGCCTGCCCAATCCCGCCGCAGCACGCGTGCATGTCAAAGGCGGCGGCATTGACAAGAGCTACGAGGGCTTGGAGCTGCTGTATCGCACCGAGGCGATCAAGCACGAGCTCAAAGCTGCCGCCGCCGACGAGGCCGGCGAAAACGGCATGCTGACCGTGACGATTGATCGCGGCGACGGCATTGTGCTCGAGTTGCGCACACCCGCGGCCGGCTGGAAGAACATGCAGTTCCTGCCCGACCTGGTCAGTCGATCCGAGCAGTTCGACATGAGTCAGCATAAGATGGATCCGCAGATCACGCCCGAGGGGGAGATGCAGCTCAGCACCGCGGGGCGCTTTGACTGGCGTCGCCGGCCGAACTGGCCGGGGGATTACGACGTCTGGCCACGCGATCCCGCGGCGATGGTGCGCGTGTTCCTGCGCTACAACGGCGTGATGGACAAGGAAGAGAAGACGCTGCCGGAACAGCGCCTTTCCGTCCGCACGGATGGCGAGAAGCGCCAGGTCGATGCCGGGGAGGCCCTGGCCGCCGCGAGCGGCGATGAGGAATCCGTCGGGCGGGCACCGAAGCCGCTGAAGATCATCGGCGACGGCCGGGCGATCAACCCGCTCGACGGCGCCGAGCTCGTCTGGGTCCCCGCCGGTCCGTTCACCCGAGGCAGCGAACGCTGCCGCGACGAGCAGCCGGTCCGCGAGATCGAGCTCGACGGGTATTGGATTTACAAGACCCCGGTCACCGTCGAGCGATACAAAAAGTTCCTCGAAGCCACCGGCCGTGACGCCGAGATCAAGATCCCCGGCTTCCCCTATGTCGTCCAGCCGCCGGTGAAGGAGAACAAGGGGCTCTATCCGGCGCTGGGCAACTGGTACGACGCTGCCGCCTACGCCGCGTGGGTCGGCGGGTCGCTGCCCACCGAGGCGCAGTGGGAGAAGGCCGCCCGCGGAACCGGCGCCCGCAAGTATCCGTGGGGCGGCGAGTGGGACGTGGACAAGGTCGCCCGCCGACCGTGGGAGCAGTACGTCCTTGCCCGCGGCCTGGCGCACGTCGGTGCGGCGCCCGAGGGGGCGAGCCCCTACGGGGCGCTCGACATGGCCGGCAGCGCCTGGGAGTGGGTCGGCGACTGGTACGATCCGACGTACTACGACGACGCCCCGGCGAAGAACCCGACCGGCCCGGCGTCGGGAACCTTCAAGGTGCTGCGCGGCGGCAACGTCCTGTGGGACCACCGCCACGCCACCACGACCTTCCGCTTCCCCCAGCCGCCCTGGACCACCAACTGGATCCAGACCGGCTTCCGCGTGGTGATCGATGCCGACGCCGAGGGCAACCCGCGATAATGCCCCAACCCGGGCGTACCGTATAAGTCAATCTGAAACCGAAGCTTGCGCGAACGAGGAGCACGAGACATGAACATGCGAAATGGGTCGAAGGCTGTACTGTGTGCGGCGTACGTGGTGGGGATTCTTTCGGCGGGCTGCGCCCCGGCGGTGGAGCTGGCGAGCAAGGGCAAACCCGTGGCCGTGATCGTCCACAACGGTCATACCGAACTGGCGTCACAGATTCCCAACAACAACGCCCGGAAACGCGGGTACATCAAGCCCGCCGCGGTGGCGCTGCAGGACTACCTCGAGAAGATCACGGGCGCCAAGCTGCCGATGGTCGAAGCCGTCGCAGATGCCGGCGACAAGCCCGCGATCGTGTTGCAACTGGTGGACCGCGTGCCCGGCGCCAGCGACCGTTGGGCGACGGCCCGGCAGGCGTACCGGATCACCACGAAGGACAACCGGGTTTACCTCACGGCCGCCGAAGAGTTGGGGCTGCATCACGCGGTGTTCGGCTTCCTCGAAGACCACCTGGGATGCCACTTCTACTCCATTCGAACCAGCCGGCACGGACACGGGGTCAGCCTCTACGAGGGCCCGGGGTTCGAGACGGTCCCGAAGCAGCCGTCGCTGAGCGTCAGCGGCATCGATGACCTGCAGGAGCCGGCGATTCCCAACCGCGGGCTGATCTTCAAGATGGGGCAGTACCCGTGGATTCTCAAAAACCGGGGCGTCAGCCCCCGGGGCGGGCCCACCAGCAGCGCCATGGGCGCGGGCCACACGATGTACAGTTGGATCCCGCCGAAGGACAACAAGCGCGGCGACAGGGTCATCCGGGAGGGCGTTCTCGATGAGCACCCCGAATTCTTCCCCATGAACAAGGAGGGCGAGCGAGAGCCCGACATGTGGAACCAGGGCGTCTGCGGCACCGCCGAGGGATTGCCCAAGTATCTGGCGCAGAAGATCCTTGCCAAAATGGAAGGCAAGCCGAAGAACGCCTCCGCGATGTTCAAGATCGGTCAGGGCGACGGGTTCCAGGGCTGCCACTGCCCCGACTGCCGCAAGATGGTTCACGAGCAGGGCTCCGAGGCCGCACCGCTGATCCACATGTTCAACCGCACGCTGGATATCGTGACCAGGGAATACCCGAACGTCGAGATTCTGACGTTCTGCTACTTCAACTCCCTGGAAGCGCCTAAGAATATGAAGGTTCACGACAACCTGTGGGTCAACGTCGTCTCCAGCGCCCGCAGCAAGAACGCCGCCGGCGACCAGATGGGCCCGATCCAGGATAACCCCGCCAACGCCGACTACGCCCGGGCACTGAAGGAATGGCCGCAACTCGCTCCCGACCGCATCACGGTGTGGCATTGGGACACGTACCGTCCCGAGTGGCCGAGCATGTTCTACGTGGACGACAACGTCCGCTACATGGCCGATTGCGGGGTCTACGCCATCAATCCGCAGACGTGCGGCGGGCCGTGGAGCCAGATGCTCAACTGGCTGTACATGAAGCTCAGTTGGGACCCCGCGCAGGACGGCGACAAGCTCGTGCGGCAGTACCTCGAGGACGTCTACAGCGAGGCGGCCGCCCCGTACCTGTACGAGTACCTTCAGACCGGCAGGAAGGCCTACGAGGCGGCGCTGCACAACCCCAGCGCCGTCCGCTGGAGCGGCTGGACCCGCGTCACGATGGACAAGATCTTCAGCGAGTCGGTGCGGCGGAAGATGGTTTCGCTCATGGACAAGGCGTTCGCCGCGGCCGAAAAGCACGCCACCGCCGAGCAGCTCGCCGAGTTGCGCACGGCGCGGGCGGCTTCCCTGGACAAGGTCGTGATGGAGGCCGCCCGACGCACCGGCGACTGGGGGATCGCCGAGTACGCCGGCGACAAGTGGTACGTCCCCGGGGCGAACCCGCACGCTGCGGACATCATTCAGCGGCGCAAGCAGGGCCTCGGCGACGTGCAGCGGATGTCGCGGTTCGTCCGCTCCAGGGGCGGGCCGGTCGTCGAGATCGCCGGCGAGGCCATGGAGGCGGCCGTCTGCCCCGACCTCGCCGGGCAGGTCGTCAGCGCCGTGGACAAGGCCAGCGGCAAGGAACTGCTGGACGCCCGCGGCGGCGACGCCGGGTATCGCGACGCGTTCGGCAAGGTCCACACACAGCTCTGGCTTCCGGAGGGCGGGGCGGCGGACCTGGACCGTTCGCCCGCGCAATGGGCGACGCTGTGGAGCGACTTCACCAACCCGCACGCGGATCGGGATCGGCTGGCGACGGAGACGGTCCTCTCCGGCAAGAAGCTCAGCGCCGAGAACCGCATGCGGCGGACCGTGGCCGTGACGGACCGGGGGCTGCGGATCGAGCGGACGTACACGGGCGCGCCGGACAAGCTCGAACGGTTCAACACGACGTGGCGCCTGGCGATGCCCGTTCCCAAACGGGCCCGCCTGACCGTCAAGGGCGGGGGGATCAAGGAGCTGATGGACCTGCGCTACGCCGAACCGGGCGGAATCCGGACGGTCAAGGCCGGGCAGCGCCCCCCGGGCTACGAGGGCCTTGACGCCATGGACGAGAAGTGGGACGCCATCAAGGCCGTCAGCGACGCCCAGG
>JBMCUM010000012.1:0-17031 GCA_048622595.1 Planctomycetota bacterium
GTTCTCATCCGGCATCATGTCCCCGAAGTACAACTGCACGATGTCGTTGACGGACTGGGCGACCTCGGCCTCGTCGGTCAGCGTGTTGGTGATGGCGGCCTGGCAGGCCTCGACGGCGTCCAGCCCGCCGCTGACCAGCCGCCCGACGTACACCAGCAGGCGCGTCGAGACGCCCTCGTCCAGCCCGTATCCGGCGAGCTGGCGGATCTTGGCGCCCATTTCGGCGAGCTTGCGGCTGTCGTCGGCGGGCAGGCGGGTCTCGGTCTGGATGATCCGCGCCTCGACGTCGACCGGCGGGTGGGTGAAGGTCAAGCTGGCGAACCGCTGCCTGGTGGAATGCTTGAGGTCCTTGACGATGCTCTGGTAGCCCGGGTTGTAGCTCATAACCATCATGAAATTCGGGTGGGCGCGGACGACCTCGCCGGTCTTGTCCACGTACAGCATCCGCCGGTCGTCGGTCAGCGAGTGGATGATGACCGTGGTGTCCTTCCTCGCCTCGACGATCTCATCCAGGTAGCAGATGCCCCCGTCCCGCACCGCAAGCGTCAGCGGACCGTCCTGCCAGACCATCTCGTCCCGCTTGAACAGGTACCGCCCCACCAGGTCCGCCGCGGTCAGGTCCTCGTGACACGAAACCGTCACCAGCGGAAGCGACAGCTCGTGGGCCATGTGCTCGATGAACCGCGTCTTGCCGCAACCCGTCGGACCCTTGAGGATCAGCGGAATCTTCGCCTCGAACGCGGTCCGGAAGATCACGTCCTCGTCGTCCTGGAGCACGTAGTTGGGACGCTGGTCGATGCGGAACTGCTCTAGGGTCTGCTGCGTCATGGCGTCGGGATTCATCGCGGCGCTTCCATGAACTTACCGGCGGCGGTGGCCTTGACCTCGCCGGCCTGGCTCAGCTCGGCCTCGGCGAGGTACAGCGGCTCGGCGCGGCGGGTGATTCGCGCCGTCACACCGAGCAGCTTACCGGATTCCACCGGGTGGCGGAAACGGACGTTCAGCTCGGCCGTGACCGCCGCGATCCCGTGGGCGAACAGGCAGTTGGTCATCGCCCCGTCCGCGATCGCCGCGATCACCCCGCCGTGCACCATGCCGGTGTATCCCTGCAGGTCCTCGGGACATTCGACGCCGGCGACCACGCTGCCGTCGTCGCGCAGCGAGAAGTGCAGTCCCAGCGCGCAGTCGTGGGGGCGCCCGCAGACCACGCAGCGCGGATGGCTCGCCCGCCGCGTTCGCTCCAGCAGCCCCTGGGCGGGTTCAGTGGTCGCAGACATTCTCGCCCACTTCCAGTTCTCCGGCCAGGTAGGCCGCCGCCACCTCCTCGGGCGGCGCCGGCGATGCGCCGACGACGACCCGGATGCCGCTGCGGTCGAACAGCGCCTGGGCGCGGCGTCCCATCCCGCCGCTGATGATCACGTCCGCCCCCTGCTCGGCGAGCCAGCTGGGCAACACGCCCGGCTCGTGCGGGGGCGAGTCGAGATAGCGCGTCCGTCGCACCGTCCGCGCCTCCGGGTCGCCCTCGAGAAGGGCGAACTGCTCGCAGTGGCCGAAGTGCATGGCCAGCTTGCCGTCTGCAACGGGAATGGCGATCGTCATCATGGTCGTCTCCTGGGGCCCGCTCGCGGCGCCTCGAGGGCTTCGTAACACGGAATGCACAGGTCGCGTCTGTCGCGCCGCCTCAGACGCCCGGCCATGACCATCTCGCCGCACCTCTCGCACGGCGCGCTGTCGTGCATCCGGGCTTGCGCCGGCAGCTCGCCCGCGGCGTCCCGGCGGACCTCGAACAGCTCCTTCGGGTCGCGCGCGAGCATCCTTTCGATCCGCCGTCGGCGACGCTCGTCGTCCGGGGCGTCGTCGGGCTCGTCCCCGGCTGTCGGGACAAGCCGCAGGCGCACGGACCGCCCGTCCGACCGCCTCGCGAACGTGAAGACCATCTTGCCGTAATCGCGGAAGT
Source organism: Planctomycetota bacterium (assembly GCA_048622595.1). Taxonomy (GTDB): domain Bacteria; phylum Planctomycetota; class Phycisphaerae; order SM23-33; family SM23-33; genus JAGXKT01. The sequence continues at coordinate 1,958 of JBMCUM010000012.1, forward strand.
ACAGGTTGCCCTTCCCGAACGTGCACCCGGCGAGCACCTGGACCGCGTCGACGGCGCAGGTGTCGTTCTCGACGATGGCGATCAGTTCTTCGTCGCCGGCGCGACCGGCATCCAGCTCGCGCAGACCCAGCCGGGTCGCGCAGTAGCCGATCACCACCCCGGGGCACAGGTGCCCGTGGAAGTCAACGCACCGCTTGAGATCGTCGGGCAGGTTCGTCTCGTTCATGGGCTACGTTTCCTGCTGCCTGCGCTGCCGGGCGTTCTCCAGCGCCCCGACCTGCGCGCGGATGTCGTCAAGCGCCCGCTCCAGCCGCCGCGCCTCGGCGCGCAGGTGCGCCAATTCGGCCCGCCGGTCCGGCACCAGTCCGTCGAAAGGCGCCGGGACCACGCACAATCCCCTGCCTCCGCCCGTCATCGGACCCCTGCCTTGCGGTCCGGTTCCGTCAAATCCCGGCATGGTGCTGACCTCCGGCCGGCGCCATCAGCGCCGGCGTTCGCAAGGCCGCGTGCGTGCCCACGGGCAAGCCCGCGTGGGACGCGATCACGGGGCACTTGACCTTGAACAGGAAGTATACGTCGCGCGCGGCGTCACTCAACGTCTCGTAGTTGCCCTGACCCTTGGCGATGACCAGGTCGGCCTCGGCGAAGCGCCGTCGGAACGCCGCGTTGCAGTCGGACAGGATCGTGCCCGGCGCGTCCGAGCCGTTGTCGATGACCTCGACGATCTCGTCCAGCCCGGCCGCGGCAGCATCGTCGCGCGTCGCGTCGTTGAGGACCGGCGCACCGCGCACGGCGACGGTCACGCGTTCGGGGCGTAACTGTTCGATCAGCAGCCGGTCGAGCACGATCTCCCCGGCATTATCGGCCAGGTACAGGATGTCATCGACCGGCTCGACGGTTTGGCGAAAGCCCTCCACGTCGCCGCGGAACGGCTCGTGAAGCGCCGCGTCCAGCGCCCGTCGCGCGCCCCGCTCGCTGACGCTCCCGTCGACGCCCAGGTCGATCACGTTGGCTGCAATCGCCAACCGCAACGCCGTCCGAAGCGGATCGTCCGCCTCGTCGATCCGACGGCGACAGCCCGGAAGTACCGCAAGCGCCATGCGGTTGAAGCGGTCCTTCGCCGGGCGGTACGGATCGACCGAGCCCGTCAGCCGCCGCAGGTCGCGGTGAATCCGCTGGCCCACCACCGGCGGCGACTGCGCCAGGTCCATTCCGGCAGCCGTGCGCAGCACGTCGCGCACGACACGTTCGTGGACGGACGTGTCGTCCGTGACGAACCGCGCGGCCTCGAGGGCCTGTCGCACGAAACACGGGATGCAATCCAGCGATGCGTGCATCCGGTTACACCCAGTGTCCCTGAACGTCGGCGTCCGAGGCCTGGGTGAGCCGCCCCGAGCGGAACTGCTCGACGGCCTGACCGACGGTACCGGTCGCACCGGTATAGACGGCAACCCCGCCGGCCGACAGCGTGGCGAACGCCTTGGGGCCCACGTGGCCGGTGACGACGGCAGAGACGCCCAGATCCGCGACGTTCTTGCCCGCCTGGACGCCCGCGCCCTGGGCGGCGTTGAGGTTGCGCGCGTTGTCGACGACGGAAAACGCCCCGGTCTCCGTATCGACCACGAGGAAGCACGCCGCCCGGCCGAACCGCGGGTCGACCGCCGCATCCATGTCCGGTCCCTGGGATGTCACTGCGATTTTCATGCGATTTCCTTTCACTCGGGGGAACCTCATGCAACGCATGTGCCAGCAACCCCCTCAACGCACGCAAGAGCTGTAACACACTATGCAACGGGGACTAATGGCCAGCCCCGCCCGCCGGACGCGGCGGCGCCGCCGGCGGCAACCGTGCGATCTGCACCACTACCACCGGCGCCCGCGCCCGTCCGTGGGCGGTGTGTCGATCCCCAGCGTCTTGATCTTGCGATACAACGTGCTGACGTTGATCCCCAGGTCCTCGGCGGCGCGCTTGCGGCTGCCGTTGCGCCGCTGAAGCGCCTCGGTGATGAACAGCTTCTCGATCGCCTTCAGACTCATCGGCTGACCTGCCGGCGTCGCCCGCCCGGACGTCGGACGCAGTTCCGGAGGAAGGTGGTTCAGCTCGATGAGCCCTCCCCGGCAGAGAACGAAGGCCTGCTCGATGATGTTCTCCAGCTCGCGGACGTTGCCCGGGTAGTCGTGCTCCATCAGCCGGGCCATCACCTCGTCCGAGACGCCGGCGATCTGCTTGCCCTGCAGGCGGTTGAACCGCGCGACCAGGTGATCGACCAGCAGCGGGATGTCCTCCCGCCGGTCCTTCAGGGCCGGAAGCTCCAGATGCACCACCCGGACACGGTAGTACAAGTCGTCACGGAAGCCACCGCGACGGACCTCGGCGGCGAGGTCCTTGTTCGTCGCCGCGATCACCCGCACGTCAACCGGTATCGGCGCCACCCCGCCCAGCGGCTCGATCACCCGGTCCTGCAACACGCGCAGCAGGCGCACCTGCATCGCCGGGGAGATGTCGCCGATCTCGTCCAGGAAGATCGTTCCCCCATCGGCCAGGGCGAACCGCCCGGGCTTGTCCCGCTTGGCGTCGGTGAACGCCCCGGCCTTGTGGCCGAACAGCTCGCTCTCCAGCAGCGTGTCGGGAAGCGCCGCGCAGTTGACCGCCACGAACGGCTTGTCCTTCCGCGGCGAGAGGTTGTGCACGGCGCGGGCGAACAGCTCCTTTCCCGTCCCGCTGGGCCCGGCAATCAGCACCGTGCTGCTGGACTCGGCGACCTGGGGGAGGACGTCGAACAACCGCATCATCGGCGCGCTGCGGCCCACGATATCCTCGAAGGTGTAGCGGGCCTGGAGCTCCTTCTGGAGCTGCTCGACCTGCGTGAGATCCTGGAAGGTCTCCACGCCACCGACGACCGCGCCGGACTCGTCCTTCAGCAGCGCGGTGGCGATGCGGATGGGAATCCGCCGGCCCTGTTGATTGATGATGTCGGCGGTGGCGTTGAGGACGGGCGTTCCGCTGCGCATCGTTCGCCGCAGAGCGCAGTTGCGCTCGCAGATGCTGGCGCGGAACACGTCGCAGCACGGGCTGCCGACCGCCTGGTCCCGCGAGACGCCGGTAATCTGCTCGGCGGCACGGTTGAACGCGGTGATCCGCCAGTCGCCGTCGACGGTGAACACGCCCTCGTTGATGGAGTCGAGGATGGCACTTTCTCGCTGAACGCTCGTCTTGTCCGTCATCCGGATGCCCTCGTTCTCGTGCCCGCCCGTAGTCGTGCATTCTACGAGTTTTGTGGTCCCTTAATCAAGCGTTTTGCATTGTCACGATCGCTGCGCGTCACGAGCCGGCGCCGCAAGAGACTTATCACAAAGGGCTTACGGTTCATGCCGTTCCTGGCACGGGCTTTGAATAACACCCTGCGTGATGAAGGTCGCGATACCGCACTGGCAGGGGCGGGTCAGCCCCGTCTTCGACGTCGCCGCGAACGTGCGGCTGGTGGAGGTGGACAACGGCATCGAGGTGTCGCGCCGGGAGATGGCCTTCGAGGCCGAAACCCCCTCCCGGCGCGCCGCGCGCCTCGCCGAGGCGGGAGCCGATGTGCTCGTCTGCGGCGCGATCTCGCGCCCGCTGGAGACGGCTGTGACCGGCGCGGGCATCGAGGTGATCCCGCAGACATGCGGGGACGCGGAAGGCGTGCTTGCGGCCTTCATCGACGGTCGGCTGCAGCGCGGCGCGTTCCTGATGCCGGGCTGCCGCGGCCGGCAGAGGCGGTTCCGCTGCGGACGGGGCGCCCGGCGCGGGCGCGCCAAGCCGAACGCCCCCCCGGGCAACCGCGAGTTTTGACAGTCGCAGGGAGGAGGTGATGACGATGCCAAGAGGCGACGGGCAGGGACCGCCCCGCGGTCGAGGACGGGGGCGGGGAAGAATGGGCGGCCCGTACGCGGCCGGTCCGGGCGGACAATGCGTCTGCCCGAGTTGCGGGCACAAGGTGACGCACCAGCCAGGCCAGCCGTGCAATCAGCAGACCTGCCCGAAATGTGGAACGAGAATGACACGAGGCTGACCGCGACCTGCGCGGGTCGCACGGCCTCTCGGACGCCAGGAGCATGACAATGCCACGTGGAGACGGAACAGGACCGGGCGGAATGGGCCCGATGACAGGACGAGCGGCCGGCTTCTGCGCCGGGTACGGCGTTGCCGGTTATGCCAACCCCGCCGGCGGGCGCGGCTTTGGCGCTGGAGCCCGCGGGGGGGGACGCGGCGGTGGTCGGGGACGCCGCAACTGGTTTTACGCGACGGGGTTGCCCGGCTGGCAGCGCGCCGCCATGGGCTACCCGGCCTTCGGCGGCGCGGCACCGGGCGCAGCGCCTCCGGGCGCGCCGAACGCGGCGCCCTACGGCGCAGCGATGAGCCGCGAGCAGCAGCTCGACGCCCTCAAGAACCAGGCCGAGTACTTCGCTGACGCCCTCGAGGGCATCCGCAAGCGGATCGACGAGCTGGAGCAGTCCGGAACCGACGATGGGTGAGCCCGGCGACATGCGCCTGGCGGTCTGCAGCGGCAAGGGCGGTACCGGCAAGACGACCGTCGCGACGAACCTAGCCGCCACGGCCTGTCGCGCGGGTCGCAGCGTGGGTTACCTGGATTGTGACGTCGAGGAGCCCAACGGCGCGTTGTTCCTCAGACCCGAGGTCACCGAGACGCACCCGGTCACGGTCCGCATCCCGCAGGTCGACGCCGATAAGTGCACTGCCTGCGGCCGGTGCGGCGATATCTGCCAGTACGGCGCCATAGTCTGCGTCAAGGGGCAGGTGCTGGTCTTCCCGGAGTTGTGTCACGCCTGCGGCGGCTGTCGGCTGGTGTGTCCCACCGGGGCGATCACCGAAGCCCACCGCCGTACCGGGCAGCTCGACCTCGGGCGCGCGGGCGACATTCTATGGGCGCAGGGCCTGCTGGAGGTCGGCGAAGCGATGAGCCCCCCGGTGATCGCGGCGGTCAAGGATGCCGCGCCCGCAGCCGACCTGCTCATCATCGACGCCCCTCCGGGCACGTCGTGTCCGGTGCTCGAGAGCATCCGCGGAAGCGACCTGGTCCTGCTGGTCACCGAGCCCACGCCGTTCGGGTTGAACGATCTGAAGCTCGCGGTGGAGATGGTCCGCGCCCTGGACCTGCCGTTGGCCGTCGTCATCAACCGCGCCGGCGCCGGCGACGACGCCACCGGCCGGTACTGCGCCGACGAGGGCATCGACATCCTCGCCGAATTGCCCGACGACCGCCGGGTCGCCGAGGCCTACTCCCGCGGGGAAATCGCCTGCGAGGCGGTCGCGGACTACGCGGACCGCTACGCCGAGCTGCTCGCCGCAATCGCCGCGCGCGCCGCCGATGCGCATCAAAGCCCCGCCGCCCATGGCAGCTAGCGCCAGAGAACTCGTCGTCATCAGCGGCAAGGGCGGAACGGGCAAGACGTCTCTCGTCGCCTCCTTCGCCGTCCTGGCCGATGATCCCGTCCTGGCCGACTGCGACGTGGACGCGGCCGACCTCCACCTGATCCTCGACCCGCAGGTCGTCCGGCGCGAGGACTTCTCCGGCGGCAAGCGGGCGCGAATCCTTCCGGAGGCGTGCGTCGCCTGCGCGCGGTGCGCCGAGCCGTGCCGGTTCGACGCGGTCCGCTTCGACGGACCGCCCAACGGCGCCATCGCCAAGACCTACCGCGTCGACCCCGTCGCCTGCGAGGGCTGCGGCGTCTGCGTATGGTTCTGCCCGGCCGATGCGATCGAATTCGCCCCGGCGGTCAACGGTCAGTGGTTCATCTCCCAGACGCGTCACGGACCGATGGTCCACGCCAAGCTCGGCGTGGCGGAGGAGAACTCCGGGAAGCTGGTCAGTACGGTTCGCAGGCAGGCGGGCGAGATCGCCGCGCAGCGCGGCGCGAAGTGGATCCTGATCGACGGCTCGCCGGGCATCGGCTGTGCGGTCATCGCGTCGATCACCGGCGCCGATACGGTGCTGATCGTCACCGAGCCGACGCTCAGCGGGCTCCACGACCTCGGGCGGGTGGCCGACGTGGCCGCGCACTTCGGCATCCCGGCGCTGGTGTGCGTCAACAAGTGGGACATCAACCCGGAGGTCACGGCCCGGATCGAGGCCGAGGCCCGCCGTCGCGGACTGCGGCAGGCCGGACATATCCGCTACGACCGGTCGGTGACCGACGCCCAGGTCCGCAGGCAGGCCGTCGTCGAGTACCGACACGACGGGCCCGCCGCGGACATCCGCCGCGTCTGGAAGACGGTGGCGGAAACCATGGACGGGTGGGTCTGACCGAAAGCCGCCCTGCGAAATAAGTCTTGACGCCGCCCTGCTCCGCGGATAGCGTGAAGAGTGCTTCGCAAGGCGGCGCCGCCGCGGCGCCGCGGGGGAGATGCGCACTACGACATGACATTCCACAAACTAGGTGTAACCAAGCGGCTGCGTAAGACCCTCGACACCGAGGGATACGAGACGCCGACTCCCATCCAGCAGCAGGCGATCCGCCCGGCGTTGGAAGGTCGCGACATCCTCGGCTGCGCGCAGACGGGCACGGGCAAGACGGCGGCGTTCGCGCTGCCGATCCTGCAGCGACTGCGCGCGGACGAGGGGGACGCCGGCGCGCACTACACCCGCGCCCTGATCATCACGCCGACCCGCGAGTTGGCCGCACAGGTCGATGAGAGCTTCCACACCTACGGGCGCGGGACGCCGGCGCGCTCGACGGTGGTGCACGGCGGGGTGCCAAAGGGTCCGCAGATCAAGGCGCTGAAGAAGGGCGTGGACGTGCTGGTCGCCACGCCGGGGCGCCTGCTGGACCTGATGGGCGACGGGCACGCCAAGCTGGGACGGGTAGAGGTCCTCGTGCTCGACGAGGCCGACCGCATGCTCGACATGGGCTTCATCGAGGACATCCGCAAGATCGTCGCGGCCGTCCCCGACCAGCGCCAGACGATGCTGTTCTCGGCGACGATTCCTCCGCGGATTCAATCGCTGGCCGACTGGGTGCTCAATGACCCGGTCGAGATCCGCATCACCCCGGAGGCCCCGGCGGCCGAAACGGTCGACCAGCGGGTGTACCTCGTCGAGGCGCGGAACAAGCAACCGTTGCTGGAGCACCTGCTGCGTCAGGAGGACATCACGCGGGCGCTGGTGTTCACGCGGACGAAGATCAAGGCCGACCGAGTCGCAACCCGACTCCGCGCGGCGGGCATCGAGGCCAAGGCGATGCACTCGGACAAGCCGCAGAACGTCCGCAAGCGCCGCCTGGAGGGGTTCAAGGAAGGCCGGACCCGCGTGCTGGTCGCCAGCGACATCGCGGCCCGCGGGCTGGACGTCGAGGACATCTCGCACGTGGTCAACTATGACCTGCCCGACGAGGCGGAGGTGTACGTCCACCGCATCGGGCGCACCGGCCGGGCCGGGGCGGTCGGAACGGCGATCAGCTTCTGCGGTATCGAGGAGCGCGAGAAGCTCGACGCGATCGAGCGCCTGCTGGGCCGGTCCGTGGAGGCGATCACGGACCACCCGTTCCCCTCGCCGCTTCCGCGCCGGCAGGACGACGAGCAACAGCAGCCCCGCGGGCTGGGTCGGTTTCGCATCCGCTCCAAGCGCCCCCGCCGCCGGCTGCGGCGGTAGGCCGCACGCAACTCATTCGCCCAGCGCAACTTTGTGCAGCGCAGGCAACTTGCAGACCTCCGCCAGCACGGCCGAGGGCGCCGCACGCGACCCGCTGATGTAGAACGTAAGCGTTTCGCGTCCGGACTCGATGTTGCGGGAGAAGTCGGTCCCGAGGACGTGCACGTCGTGGGCGGCGAGGATCTCGCGGATGCTGGCGGGGTTGTCGCCGGCGTCGGTGTCCATGACGAGCTTCATCTGCTTGTACCACCGCCCGGGGATGTGGTGGTCCAGAAGCGACAGCACGTAGAGGATGAACAGCACGATGAGCGTCGCCGCGGCGGCGACCTCGAACATGCCCAGCCCGCTCGCCAGGCCCACCGCGGCGGTGCACCACAAGCTCGCCGCCGTGGTCAGCCCGCGGACGCCGACGCCGTACCGGAGGATCGCCCCGGCGCCGATGAAGCCGATACCGCCCATCACCCCGTAGGCCACCCGCGCCGGGTCCACCTGCACCAGGGCGGGCGAAATCCGGTATCCCGGAACGTAGCCCAGCACGAACTGCAGCGAGACGACCATCGCCAGCGCCGAGCCCATCGCCACCAGCATCTGCGTTCGGAAACCGGCGCTGCGCCCGCGGCGCTCCCGCTCAAAGCCGATCAACCCGCCGAACACGACCGCCGCAACCAGGCGGACGACCGCCTGCCAGACCCAGGGCAGGTGCGAAAGCCACTCAGCGATGTACATGGGCACCGTCCTCGTCCTCGCCACGGCGCACCCGCGCCGCGCGTCCCGAGCATACGTCGCCGGACGCGCTCAGTCCACAGGTTGGAGCGTCTTGAGGACATCGTCCAGCTTGGCCGTCGCCAGCGCCACGCACGTGTCCCCCGCCCCGTAGTACATCCACACCTCGTCGCCCCGGAGCAGCATCCCCGTGGGGAACACGACGTTGGACAGCAGCCCCGAGACCTCGTACCGCTCGGTCGGCTTGAAGATGCAGTGCGGCGTGCGGGCGACGAGCTTGTGGGGCTGATGGCGATCGAGCATGGCGGCGCCGACCCGGTAGACGTCCTTCGCGCCGTACTGCTTGACGCCGTGGTACAGCAGCAGCCATCCGTCCGCCGTCGCCACCGGCGGCGGTCCGGCGCCGACGCGCTGGGCGTCCCACGCCGGACCGCGCCCCTCCGTCAGCACGCAGTGCGGCTCGCCCCAATAGGCGAGGTCGCGGGAGTAGGCGATCCAGATGTTCTCGATGCCGCCTCCGGCGTCGGGGCGGTGCAGGGCGGCCCACCGCCCGTCGATGCGCTCGGGGAAGATCGATGCATCCTTGTTGTTGGGCGAGAAGATCAGCCCCATGCGCTCGGCCCGGGCGAGGTCCTTCGACCGCGCCACACCAACCGCCGCACCGGCCGGCGAGAACGCCGTGTACGTGATGTACCAGGCCTCCTCCTCGTCCAGCCACACAATGCGCGGGTCCTCGCACCCCCACTGTTCGTAGCGCATGTCCGGCTGGCCGTATTTCAGCAGCGGCTCGGGCTCGATCCGCCACTGATCGACGCCGTTGTCACTGCGGGCGACATAGATGCTCGAATGCCCGGAGGTGTCCTCCACCCGCAGCAGCAGCACCACGGTCCCGTCCTGCTCCGTAGCGCCGGGGTTGAGGACGGCCTCGGCCTGGCCGGGGATATCCCGGACTCGGACGATAGGATTTTGCTCGCATCGCGTGAAGATCGGTTCCATCAGATCCCTCCCGGGGCGTCATCGCGGCGGGTGCCTTTCGGCCGCTACGCGACGATTTCGCCTGAGCTATTTTCGCTCGTAGGTGCCGACGAGCTCGGCCTGGGCAAGCACGTGTGCGGAGATTTTCTCCAGCAGTTCATCCTTGGTCAGCCCGGGCGGGAGGTTCAGCTCCTCGTCGAGCGCACACAGGTTGAAATGATAGTGGTGCGTACCGTGACCGGGCGGTGGCATGGGTCCGCCGTACCCGACCGCGTCCCACGAGTTGCGCCCCTGGGCGGCGCCGGCGGGGCGATCCGGCGACTCGCTCGGTGCGATGCCTTCATCGAGCCCGCCCGCGTCGGCCGGGATGTTGTAGATCAACCAGTGGACCCAGGGCTCGTCGCGCGGCGCGTCGGGGTCGTCCATCACCAGCGCGAGCCGGCGCGTGCCCGACGGCAGGTCGGACCACCGCAGCGGGGGCGAGACGTCCTCGCCCTCGCCCGTATACTTGACCGGAATCGTCGTCGACGGCTCGAATGCTTCGCTGCTCAAGTCCATTTGCGTCACTCCTGTTGCATTGGCGGCCATCTGCCGCATCGCTCGTCCGCATCTCCCCCGATAGTATATGCGCCTGCCCCTTGACCGGTCGCGCCGGCGCCGCGTCACGGCGCGTAGCGCAGTGTCGCCACCCAGCGCCGCCAGGCGGCGTCGACCGCGTCGATGTCCCGCTCGAGCACCGCCTCGATGGCGCGGACGTCCGGCGCGACCTCGCCGGGACCTCCCTCGGACCGCACCAGCGACTCATGCCACATCGCGCGGAACGTCTTGTAAAACCGCTTCAGCCGCCCCCGCTGCTGGAGGTACATCACGAAGTACCGCGCGTGGGCGTAGTTCAACCCGCGCTGCGGGCCGTAGAAATCCCGCGCGGTCACCAGCTCGCGCAGCGGGCGGAGATCTTCGTCCCGCACCGCCGCTTGCAGCGCCGGAAGCCGCCAGTTGCACAGCCCCGTGATCCGCTCGGGCCCGACGCGGCACTGCTCGTGCAGCGAGGCGAGCCCCTCGTTGAACCACGTCGGAACCGCGATGAAGTCCGGCGCGATCAGCGCGTGCGTCAGCTCGTGGACCAGTGTGCCCGTGCCCGTGGCGATGTTCATCACCAGCGTCCCGTCGCCGCGACAGTACCCGAAGTGCGGTACGTCCGTGTCGCCGAAGAGCTTCTCCGCCTGCTCGCGGTAGGTCTGCGCGTCGTCGAACAGCAGCACGACGACAGGCCGGGCCGGTCTGGCGGTGAAGTAGCTGGACCACATGGCCCGCGCCGGGCGCACGACACTGGTCGCGACCAAACGCTCCAGGCGGACCTCGCCGTCACCCGCTCGCAGCTTCGCGCGCCCGGCGACGACGAACGGGGGGCGGACGACGACGCGGAAGTCCCCGCCCAGCTTCCGGCGCCACAACTTGCTCGCCGCCCGGCAGGCGTCCACGAGGGGCTCGGGCGGGTAGTCGGTCGGGCGCGTCGCGGCGGCAGGACGCGTCGTGGCGCGGCGCGCGGGCCGGGTCGTCGGCGCGGTCTCCGCCGTGCGGGGCGGGTCGCCCGCCGGTAAGCTCGACAGGAGTGATACCGCGATCGTCACCGGCAGGACGACGATGGCGGTACGTGGAATCAGCGTCATGGAAGTCCCTTTCGGGCGCGGTCGAGGCCCGCACCGTCCCCACGGTTTCGACGCCCGGGGGGCTCGCCGGTTCCGCGGATTCCCACCGCCCCGTTCGGCGCGATGCCGCGCACCGGTCCCGCCTCAGCCCAGCAGCTCCGCCTCGCACGGGGCGAGGATGCCGCGGAGCTTGCGCAGGGCCTTGATCTCGATCTGCCGCACCCGCTCCTTGGACATCCCCAGGTATCGCCCCAACTGCTCGAACGTCCGCGCCGGGCGGTCGGTCTCCAGCCCGTAGTGACCGACCACCACCTTGCGTTCCGTCGGGGACAGGCGCGTCAGCACCGTGGCGATGCTGTCGCGAATCTCCAGCATGTTGATCTCGCCGGCATCGTAGGCGTTCAGGGCAGCGGCGACGTCGAGAATCTCATCGTGCCCCGTGACGAAGCGGTCGAGCTGGTACTTCTCGCGCGGTACCGAGCGGGCGAAGTTGCGCATGATCGCCCACGAGGCGTAGGTGGAGAACCGGTTCCCGCGGGCGTAGTCGAACTTCTCCACCGCCCGCATCAGCGAGACGTTCCCGTCGCTGACCAGCTCGAACAGCGTCTGCGGTCCGCTGACGTGCTTCTTGGCGATGGACACGACCAGGCGGAGGTTGGCCCGGACGATGTGATTCTTCACCGCGTTGGCGCGAAGCAGGAGGTTCTCGATCTCCTTCAGCTCGCCGGTGTTGACGTGGCGCACGTCCAGGCGGCGGCGGAGACGGTCGGCCTTGTGTTTCAGGTAGTTGTACCGGCGGAACAGGTCGCGCTCCTGCCGCGGCGTCAGCAGCGGGACGCGGTACAGCGCCCGAAGGTAGGCCGGCAACTCGTCGGCGGAGGGCGCCGCGGGACGTCCCGGCGGCGCGTCCGCGTCCGACCCGTCGCCGGGCGCCAGGATCAGCGCGTCGGCGTTGGGAAGGTCGAACTGGGGATTGTAGACGTACTGGATGGAGCGCCGGGCGAGCTGGCGGGCGCGCATCTCGTTGACGACGCGGTAAATGCTGCTTCGGGTGCGCCCGTAGCGCCGCGCCAGGGCGGGAACCGCCTCGCCCCGCAGGTAGCTGCGGTAGATCTGCTCGCGCTCGCCGCCGCCCAGGGCGCCGGCGCCGCCGAAGATCGCCGACTGCGGATGCGCCCGGTCGTGATTGCGCAGTGTGTAGCGGATGGTCTCGACGGCCCGGTCGGTGCGGGCAGCCAGACGCCGCGACACCTCCATCAGCGAGCAGTCCGCCGCGCGGGCCATGCGCCGCGCCCCGCGGACGATGGCGTCCCGCTCGTTGTCCGACATCTTCGAGAACCGCGCCGAGCGAAGCACCTGACTGCGTCGTTGCCGGACGAACCACCGCACGCTGCTTTCGAGGAACGCCACGTGCCGGGCCCCGTCGGACACGATCAGCCGCCGCGCCGCCAGCCCGCGCTTGCGCCACCGCTGGATCGTCTTCCTGCTGACGCGGAACCGGCGCGCCAGGGCGGCCGTGTCGTACGCCGGCTCGGGATACACCGACGCGTGAAGGTCAACGCTGTCGCAGACGTCCAGCATCAGCGTCAACAGGTCGTCGCGCAGCGACGCGCCGTCGAGCGGGTCCGTGGGGCGTTCGCTTCGCGGGCGCCGGTACCCGGTCAGACGATAGACCACGAAGTCGAAGGGGTACTCGCGCTGCGGATCGATAAGGCGCGCCAAGGCCTCCGCGGCGTCAACATACCCCCTCTTAAGCCGGTTCAGACCGGCAGCCAACTCGCCGGCAAGCACTCGAACGGGGCTGTTGGCGTATTTCCGCATGGTTCACGCCCGCCCTGCCCGCGCACGCCGCCGCCCCGGTACGCGGTAGCCCCCTGTCTGAACCGATGATAGGCCCCCTGCCTCGAACGGTCAACCCTAAACACGCTCCATGGATTGCCGCCTCGCGGAGCGGCGGCACCCGGCCTCGCGCACCGCGCCGTCGGCGCTGCCGGCGTCTCACTCCGGCCCGCCGCCGGGCGGCGCCGCGCCCGGACCGCCCTCCCCCCCGAAGATCGCCTCCATCATCCGCTGGCCCAGCTCCTGCTTGATCTTCTCGGCGGTGTAGCCCTCGGAGCCCACCTTCGCGGTCATTTCCCGGTGGATCTCCGTCATGGTCTGAAGCATCTGCACGACCGCCTCCGGGTCGGCCTCGTCGGCGGCGATGTCCTTGCTCATGTCGGCGACGGAAATCTTCCACTCCTGCCCGACCTTGACCAGCTTCAGCGGCTCGTCACGGTCGGGATGGGTCGCCGTGGCGGTGTCGCCGTCCACCTCGATCGTGACCTGGTCCAGCCATTCCTCCCCCATCATTGCCTTCAGATCACTCTGGTCGCCGTCGACGGCGTCGGGCCCGTACTCAGAGCGCATCGCCTGCATGTACGAGACCGCGGCGAAGAAGAAGTCGCCCAGGGCGCTGAGCACCTGCTGCTGCTCGTCGCGCGCGTCGAAGCTGGCGACGAACTGCGCCCTGTTCCTGTTGCGAACGGCGGTGAGCATGTTCCGCAGCGCATCCTTGGGCTCCGTGGCCGGGGGAAGCGCCTCTGCGCCGTCGCCCGCCTCGGACGCCCCGCCGTCGGCCAGCGCACCGGCGGCGTCGGCGGCCTCGACGGGCGCGGGCGCCGCCTTCAGACCCATCATCCCCCGGAGGCGCCGCAGGGACGGCATGCGGCGGGCCTCGGCGGGCGGCTCGCCGGCAAGCAGCGACTTCAACTCAGAACTCTCGGCCTCGTCGAGAACCTCGGCGCGACGCGAGTCCGTCGTCGCCAGGCGCGCCCGGGCGAGAAACGCCGCCGCCAAGGCGTCCAGGATCGCCGTCTGCGCCGCTTCGCTCGCCCCGCGAAGCCCGCTGCGGGACAGCGAGACCGCCCGGTCGAGATGCTCTGCGGCGGTCTGACGCAGCGCGTCCGGCGGCGTGTAGGTCTCGAGCATCCCCGCCAGGGCCTCGACGCCGACCGCCGGCATGGCGACCTGCGCCCGTCCGGGCAGCTCCCGCAATTGCCCGGCCAGCGCCTCGGCATCCGCGACGCCGGCGGCGGTAAGCTTATCCGCCAGGGCGTCGGCATCTGCGCGGACGTCCTCGCCGCCCGGGGCAGCCGCGCATCGCACCAGCGCCGCGCCGAGCTCCATCGCCCGGCGCTGCAACGCGATGCGCCGCGCGGCGATCCTGCCGGCCTTGACGTAGTCGCGCACCGCCTCGGCGCGAGCGTCCGGGGCGTCGCCGAGCGCCTCAGCCGAGGCGACGTACCGGTCGACGATCTGCTGGGGAAGCTCGGCCGCATCCGATGCCAGCGTGGTCAGCGCGGCGCCGTGCTCGGCGGCGCGTGTCCCGGTCTGTATGGGGGGATTTGCCTCGGCGCCGTCCGGGGCCGGGACCCGCGCGAAGGCGCTGAGCGCCTCGGCGCCGGCGCGGAGCGCGGTGCTCAGCATCCGGGTTTCGAAGCCCATCACGTCCGCCGCCGCGACGCGGAGGCGGCGCGGGGTGGCAGTGGCGGCGGGCGCGCCGGCGGCCTCGTCGGCCGCCTCCTCATACGTCGCAACGGCTTGGGCGCGCGCCCGGCTCAGCGCCCGCTGGGCCGCGACGAGCTGCGCCAAATCGTCGACCAGGGCACGGCGGACCTTCGCCAGCTTCGCGCGGTATCGGCGCCACTTCTCGCGACGGGTGTCGCGCCAGGCGTCGGCGGCCTGCATGGCCTGCTCGTCGATTTCGGCGAGCTTTTGGGCTTCGGACCGGTCCAGCCGGGCCAGCTCCAGCTCCACCTGCAGATGCCGCATCTCATTGTTCAACACGTCGCGTCGCGCGGCGGCGGCGTCGGCCGCCTTCTGCAACTGCTGGTACTCCTCCAGCGCCTCCAGACGCTTCTCGGGCGTCTCGGCCGTCCCGGTGCGTGTATATGCAGCCGAGGCCTGCTTCGAGAGCCGCTCGACCTTCTCGCGCGTCTGACGCAGCGCCTCTTGCTTGGCTTCGAGCCGGGTCTGGAGTTCCCGGAGGCGCTGCCCGGCCTGCTCGGCCTGGCCCCGCGCATCGGCCACAAGCTTGGCC
>JBMCUM010000013.1:0-15942 GCA_048622595.1 Planctomycetota bacterium
CAGCGGGGTCTCCACCGGCGACAAGGTCCGCTTCCTGGGACGGCCCATGCAGGTGCCCTTCACCGACGACCTGCTGGGGCGCGTCTTCGACGGCTCGGGTCGCCCCCGTGACAACAAGCCGGAAGTGGAGGCCGACACCGTCGACATCGGCTCGCCCGCGGTCAACCCCATCCGCCGGCGCATGCCCGACCGGATGATCGAGACGCGCATCCCGATGATCGACATCTTCAATTCGCTGGTCGAGTCGCAGAAGCTGCCGCTGTTCTCCGTCGCCGGCGAGCCGTACAACGAGGTCCTCGCCCGCGTCGGGCTCCAGGCCGACGCCGATGTGATCATCCTCGGCGGGATGGGCCTGCGCCACGACGACTACCTCAAGTTCCGCAACCGCTTCGAGGAGGGCGGCGTGCTGGGGCGGACGATCATGTTCATCCACACCGCCGCCGACCCCACCGTCGAGACGCTGATGGTCCCGGACCTGTGCCTGGCCGTCGGGGAGCAGTATGCCCTGCAGGGCAAGCGGGTGCTGGTGCTGCTGACGGACATGACGGCCTTCGCCGATGCGCTGAAGGAGATCGCCATCACCATGGAGCAGATCCCCTCCAATCGCGGATACCCGGGCGACCTGTACACGCAGATGGCCCGACGGTACGAAAAGGCCGTCGACTTTGACGAGGCCGGGTCGATGACGATCCTTGCCTGCGTGACGATGCCGGGCGACGACGTGACCCATCCGGTCCCGGACAACACGGGGTACATCACCGAGGGGCAGTTCTACCTGCGGAACCGGCGGATCGAGCCGTTCGGGTCGCTGTCGCGTCTGAAACAGCAGGTCAACGGCGAGACGCGCGACGACCACCGCGCGATCATGGACTCCTGCATCCGCCTGTACTCCGACTGCACCGAAAGCCGCGAGAAGCGCGACATGGGCTTCGAGATGTCCGCCTGGGACCAGAAGCTGCTGACTTACGGCGAGCTGTTCGAGGACCGCATCATGGACCTCAATGTCAACATCCCCCTGCTCGACGCGCTGGATCGCTGCTGGGACATCCTCGCCGAGTGCTTCGAACCGCAGGAGACCGGCATCCGGCGGAGCATCATCGACGCCCACTGGCCCAAGGATACGGGCAGCGACCACGGCGAGGAATCCCAGGCGTCTTCAGAGGCTGAGGCGCAGACTGCTGGCGCAGGGTGATTGATTGCGGATTGCGGATTGTGGAATGCGGATTTTATCCGCCGAAGTCCTGCACTTGTCGAAGGACACTGGCAGGTGCGGACTGGGGATTGCGGAATGAGTGATGCAGAATCACAAGTTGCTCGTGACCTGGAAGCTCACGAGGACGCTCCGGGCATACGCGCCGCAGAAGCGATGCGGCAGCGGACGCGGCAGTTCGCGTTGCGCGTCCTGCATGTCAGCGAGGCACTGCCTCGAAAGCGCACAGCCGACGTGATGGGCCGACAGTTGCTCCGCGCCGGAACCGGCGTGGGAGCGAACTACCGCGCCGCATGTCGTGCGAAATCACGAGCGGATTTCGTCGCAAAGATGGGCATAGTCGAAGAAGAGGCCGATGAAACCGCTTACTGGATGGAGTTGATTGCCGAGGCGAAGTTGCTCCCGCCGAAGCGCCTGGAGCCGCTCATCACCGAGGCCAACGAGATCGTCGCGATAATCGTAGCGTCAATCAACACTGCCCGCGGCGGCAAACGACGCCCCCGGCAGTCAATCCGCAATCCGCAATCCGCAATCCGCAATAAACATGGCTAAGCGAAAGGTAAA
Organism: Planctomycetota bacterium; assembly: GCA_048622595.1. Classification (GTDB taxonomy): domain Bacteria; phylum Planctomycetota; class Phycisphaerae; order SM23-33; family SM23-33; genus JAGXKT01. Next base: position 1,775 of record JBMCUM010000013.1, read on the forward strand.
ACTCACCCGCCCGGAGCTGCGGCGCCAGCGGGACCAACTGCGCCGCTACGAGCGGTTCCTGCCCATCCTGAAGCTCAAGCAGCAGCAGCTCCAGGTCTCCGTGCGGGACGTCGCGGCCAAGAAGGACGAGGTCGCCCAGGCCGCCGAGCAGGCGCGCGGCAAGCTCCGGCCTTATGAGGCGGTGCTGGACGACGTGGCGGGCGTGGACGTTCGCGGGCTGGCGGAGGTCGAGGACATCCGGACCGGCCGCGCCAACGTCGCCGGGATCGAGGTGCCCCGCTTCGAGGGCGCCGTCTTCACCGAGGCGCGCTACAGCTTGTTCGCCACCCCCCCGTGGGTCGACCGGGCGCTGGCGGACCTGCGCGACATCGCCCGCCGACAGGCCGAGCTGGACATCCTCGCCCGCGAGCACGAGTTGCTATCCCGCGAGCTGACCAAGGTCACCCAGCGCGTCAACCTGTTCGAGAAGGTCAAGATCCCCGAGACCCGCGAGAACATCCGGCGGATCCGCATCGCCCTCGGCGACCGCCAGACCGCCCAGGTCGCCCGCGCCAAGATCGCCAAGAGCAAGCTCGCCGAGTCCGAGTCCACCTACAGCGGCGCGCCGGGCTCCGCAAGCGCCGAGGAGGCGGCCACGACATGATCGCACCGATGTCCAAGGTGTACGTCGTCGCCCGCGGCGCGGACCGCGACCGCCTGCTGACCGCGCTTGGCTCGCTCGGGGTCGTCCACATCGAGCCCGTCGACCCCGGCCGGGCCGAACCGGACGAGCAGACCGCCGCCGACCTGGGCGCGCTCAACCGCGCGATACAGATTCTGGCTCCCGTGGTCCCGGCCGGCGAGGCGCCGCAGCTCGAGCCGGTCGCCGCGGCCGCGGAGATCCTCCGCATCCAGCGCGACAACGCCGAGCGGCGCAACCGCCTTGCCTCGCTGCACCGCCAGATCGAGCAACTCGCCGTCTGGGGCGACGTCCGCTTGGAGCAGTTCCGCCGGCTCCGCGAGCGCGGCGTGGCGCTGTGGTTCTACGAGCTGCCCGCCGAGGATGCCGGACTCGTCGAGGCCGAGTGCACACACATCCTCGCCGAGCGCCCTGGCAGGCGCGTTCTGCTGGCGGCCGTGACGCGCGGCGACGAGCCGGAGGTGCCCGAGTCAGCCGCCGCAGTCGACCTGCCGTCGCGCGACCGCCCCGCGCTGCGCTACGAGGCGCGCCAGCTCGACCGTAAGCTCAAACAAAGCAACGAGCGCCTCGCGCGGCTGGCGCGGCTGAGCGACGCCATGCAGTCCGCGCGGGACGAGCTGGACGCCCGCGCCGAGTACTCCGCCGCGCGGCGCAGCGGGCTGTCGCAGGGCGCGCTGTACGCGGTGCAGGGGTGGGTCCCCGCGGACGAGGCCGACGCGCTGACCGGCGGACTGTCCGGCGAGGGCGTGGACGCGGCCGTCGAGGAAATCGAACCGACGGAAGAGGAGCTCCCGCCGACGCTGATCCGCTACCCGCGGTGGGCCCGTCCCATGAAGGGGCTGTTCGATATCCTGGGAACTCTTCCCGGTTATCGGGAGTTGGACTTGTCGGGCTTCTTCATGATCGCCCTGCCGTTGTTCGCCGGCATGCTGATCGGCGACGCCGGGTACGGGCTGATCTTCCTCCTGATCGGCGCGGCGTTCTATCGCCGCCTGGCCGCGGGCGGACAGGCCGAAAAGGCCCACCTCGTGCTGGTCATCGGCGCTTGTGCGCTGGGCTGGGGCGTGATGTCGGCCAACTACTTCGGCGTCACCCCGCAGACGCTGGCCACGGGCGGCGGGTACGTGCAGACGGTCGCCGACGAGGTCCAACCGGACTACGGCGCCTTGTTTGCCGCCGGAGACGGTTGGGGCCTCGCCGCCCGCGCCATGACCGCCGTGGCCGTGCTGTGGCGGGCCGACGAGCAGACCGGGCTCTTCCTGCTGATGAAGATCGCCTTCATAGTCGGCGGGATTCACATGGCGTTGGCACACGTGCGGCGCGTGATCGCCCTGGCGCCGGACTCGCGTGCCCTGGCTGACGTCGGCTGGTGCGTCATCGTCGTGTCCATGCTGCTCGTCGTCTGGAACATGGTCTTCGCCGACGTCTCGCAGACGCCGCCGGCCGTGGTGTACGCCCTGCTCGGCGGACTGGTGCTGACCGCAACGTTCGGGCGACCGCACCGCAACCCCGTCGTCCGCGTCCTGGGCGGGTTCGCCGCGTCGCTGCTGCCGCTGATCAACACCTTCGGCGACACGATCAGCTACATCCGCCTGATGGCCGTCGGCATCGCGACGTACTTCATCGCCTTCGCGTTCAACGGCATGGCCGCCCAGTTGGCCGAATCGGCCACGTGGCTGGCCGCCGCGCCCGTGCTGATCTTCGGCCACGGGCTCAACATCGCCATGGTCATCATCGCGATCTTCGCCCACGGCGTCCGGCTGAACATGCTGGAGTTTTCCAGTCACGCCGGCGTCGAGTGGGCGGGCTATCCGTATCAACCGTTCGCCACACACCAGATCAGGGAGCACTAGACATGGAAACGTTCCTCGGACAGACAGCGCTGGGCATCGTGCTGGGACTGGGCGCTCTCGGCAGCGCCCTGGGCATCGGAGCGGCGGGGCGCGCCGCCGCCGGCGCCTGGGGCAAGGAAGCCAAGGCAGGTCAGCGCCTCAGCTTCACCTACATGGTCCTGCTGGGCATGCCGCTGACCCAGACGATCTACGCCTTCATCCTGATGTACGTCGGGCTCAGCGCGCTGGTGCTCGAGGCCGATACCGTCGGTCAATACGGCGGCCTGCTGATGGGCGTGGGCCTGGCCGGCGGTCTGGCCGAAATGTTCAGCGCCTGGATGCAGGGGCGGATCGGGGCCTCGGCGATCCGCGCCCTGTCCGAGGGCGAGGGCAAGGGCTTCGTGTTCATGATCATCGCCATGGGCATCGCCGAGACCGTCGGCGTGTTCGGCTTCGTCTTCCTCTACCTCCAGTTGACGACGCTGTAAGCTGCGCCGAGCCCCCACTGAACGAGAAGCCCGCGCGCCGCGCGTGGGCTTCTTTTGCGCGCCGAAGCCGCTTGCGGCTTCGCAGAATCCCGCTTGAGGGGGTGGTATCCTTGCCCCTACGGCTTCGGCAGCGACGGGTCCGGTTCGTTCATGTGCGCCAGGAAGAAGTCCATCGCCACCTCGGGCTTGCGCTGGTGCCCCAGGCCGCGAAGCACCTTCTCCTGCACGCTGAAGCCCTCGCCGCGCAGGTAGCGGATGGCGTTGCGCGACTGACCCTGGATCGCGCCGGGATCGTTGCTGCCGTAGTAGACCAGCACGGCCGTCCGCCGCGCCTCGTCCGGGAACCACCCGTCGGTGTTGGCCTCGGAGAAGTTGCTGTTCCGCGCCGCGATGACGCTGAACACGTCCGGGTGCCGCAGGCCCACCCAGTAGGTGGGGAATCCCCCGCCGGAGAAGCCCGTGATCATCACGTTCGCCCGGTCGATGTTGTAGCGGTACCCGAACAGACTGATCAGCGACAGGATGTACCGCTCGTCGGCGAACATCCCCGCCAGCGGACCGTCGCCCAGTATCCCGTCCGTTCCGACCAGCTCCGGGCACAGCACGATGCACCCGTGGCGCTCGGCCAGGGCCTTCCACTCGCGCACGTGGTGCTGGGCGACGTCGTACGGCGGCGTACCGTGACACGATACGATCACCGGCGCCGCCCTGTCATGGCGGTACGTGCTGGGCACGTAGTAGTAGAACCCGCGCCCGGTGGACGGGTCGCGCCCGTAGCGGTGCGGTTTGGGCGCGCGCTCCAGGTGCGGCGGGACGCGACAGCCGCCCGCCGCCGCCAACCCGATGAGCGTCAGGCACACCAGCGGCTTGCTCACCCGTACTCTCCCCGGCATCATCGCCACGCGCAGCATACCCGCTCGGCGGGGGGCGTTTCAATCGACCCGAGCCCCGCGCGCCGGACCGCGAGCCGCAAGCTACGGACACAGGGTGCTGCCGCAGCGCGGGCAGCGGGCGCAGGCGGCCTCGTCGGGGATCGGCCCGCCGCAGCGCGGGCAGCGCCCCTCGGGACCCGCGGCCATGGGCTGCCCCCCGCGGCAACCGTCGCGGTAGACGGTGACGCCCTTGCACCCGAGGTCGTGGGCGAGCGTGTAGACCTCGGCGACGTCCGCAACCGTCGCATCGTGTGGCATGTTGACGGTCTTGGAGATGGCGCCGTCGATGACCTCCTGGAACGCGGCCTGCATCCGCACGTGCCACCTAGGCGCCACATCGTGTGCGGTGACGAACCGCGCCCGGTCGTCCTGCGTAAAGCCGGGCAACTCGTCGAGCGGCGAGCCTGCGGCGAGGCGGTCGGCCAGCTCGTCGCTCCACACGCCGCGCGCCTCGGCGCAGCGCCGCAACGGGCGGTTGACCTCCCGCAGCTTGCGCCCCTCCAGGACGTAGCGATAGAACGCCAGCGCGTACGCCGGCTCGATCCCGCCGGTGCACCCGGCCAGGATGCTCAACGTGCCCGTCGGCGCCACGGCGGTCACGGCAGCGTTCCGCATCGCCCGGCCTCGGTTGTCCCACACGCTGCCGGCGTGGTTGGGAAAGCTTCCCCGCTCGCGCGCCAGCGCCTCGTCGGCGTCGAAGGCGCACTCGGTCAGCAGTCCGGCCACGCGGCGGGCGAACTGCAGCCCCTCGTCGCTGTCGTAGCGGATCCCCAGCTCGTACATCGCGTCGGCCAGGCCCATTACGCCCAGCCCGATCTTGCGATTGGCCCGGCAGCGCTCGGCGATCTGGTCGGTGACGTAGTTGTTCACGTCGATGACGTCGTCGAGGAAGCGCACGCCGAGGCGGACCGTCTGGCCGAACCCGTCGGCGTCCAGCTCGCCGTCGCGGACGAACTTCGACACGTCGATCGATCCGAGGTTGCACGCCTCGTAATCCAGCAGCGGCTGCTCGCCGCACGGATTGGTCGCCTCGATCCGACCGAGCTGCGGCGTCGGGTTGTCGGCGTTGACGCGGTCGATGAAGCACACGCCCGGCTCGGCCGTCTTCCAGGCGCCGCGGCAGATCATCTCCCAGACGTCGCGGCGCGAGAGGCAGTCGTCGCCGCCTTCCCTGACCGGGCGCAGGTCGCTCAGCCCGTACGCGGCGACCTCCAGCGACCGCGGCAGGTGGTACGCGCGCCCGTCGCGAGGGTTGACCACGACGTGCGCCACGTCGGGCTGGTCGCACAACAACCGCCATCGCTGCTCGTCGACCTTCACGGAGATGTTGAAGTTCTCGAACGCGCCGGGTGTGTCCTTGGCGGTGATGAACTTCAGCACGTCGGGATGGATGATGCTCATCATGCCCATGTTGGCCCCGCGGCGAAAGGCGCCCTGCTGGATCGCGTTGGTCGCCTCGGAGAACACCCGCCAGAAGCTGATGGGCCCGGAGGTCGTGCCCCCCGACGAGGAAATCGTATCCCCCGTCGGGCGCAGCAGATCGAACGAAAAGCCCGTCCCCCCGCCGGCCTTCTGGATCTCGGCCGTGTGCTTGATCGACTCGAAGATGCCCTCGACGCTGTCCGGGATGGGAAGCACGAAACACGCGCTGAGCACGCCCAGCTTGCGCCCGGCGTTCATCAGCGTCGGGCTGTTGGGCAGGAACTGCGTCCGCGCCATCGCCTCGCAGAAGCGGCGCCGGTGGAACTCCACGTCGCCGCTCGACGCGCCGTAGCCGCGCTCGGCGTCGGCGACGACCTGCGCGACGCGCTGGAACATCTCGCGCGGCGTCTCGGCGACACGCCCGGACGCGCCACGCATCAGGTAGCGCGCCTCCAGCGCCATCCGCGCGTTGTCGGACAGGTCGGGCAGGTCGGGTGCCAGGTCGTCTGCCATGTCTTCACCTCGGATAGTTGTACGCGTCGCGGCGCACCGTTGTGCCTCGTCGCGGTACGCGAGAAAGTATCAATGCATCGCAGCGAATTTGACGATAAAAAAAGCGAACGAAATTTCTTGCCCACGTGCCGAGCGCACCTGTAATACATAGTCGCCTTTCTTCGAAGCTGGCGTATTGGTCGGACACGGAAGGAGATCAACATGGCCAAGAAAGCAGCAAAGAAGACACGTCGTAAGAGCAGTGCGAAGAAGTCGCCGAAGAAGCGCACCTCTCGCAAGGCCGCAAAGAAGACCTCTCGCAAGAAGACGACGAAGAAGTCCGCTGCGAAGAAGTCCGCTGCGAAGAAGTCCGCTGCGAAGAAGTCGCGCAAGAAGTCGCGCAAGAAGTCGACCAAGAAGTCGCCGAAGAAGAAGTCCTCGCGCAAGAAGTCGACCAAGAAGTCGCCGCGCAAGAAGAGCTCGAAAAAGAAGAGCTCCAAGTAGGCCGGCCAGCTTCGCAGGTCCGCAGGCACCGAAGCCAGCGGAAGCCCGCCGCGAGCCCGCGGGGCAACGAGAAAGGCAAATGGCAGGCGCGCAGTACGCTGCGGCGCCTGCTGTTTTTTGCGCCGTTGCCTCCGGCTTGCCCAGCTCCGCACCGCGGCTCGCCGCGGCGGACGATCTCTGGTCTTGGCGCCACGACCGTACCACCGCATAATCCCCGGTGATGAAAGGAGATCCACCATGAGCCCGCGTGTTGCTTGCCCCGCCCTGTCGGCCTTGTGTGTGCTCTGCCTGCTGCCGCCGACGGGGCGCGCCGATGCCCCCTACGCCACCAGCTTCAAGGCCGACGCCGTCGGCGCCATGCCTGCCGGCTGGTCGGATATCAGCGGAACGGCGCAGTTCGTCACGGACAGCGCGGCCCGCAGCGGCTCGCGGTCTTTCTACCAGGAGGCCGACGCGGCGGTCACCGAGGCGCGCTACACGTGGGGGCCCGCAGCGGCGACGCCATGGTCGCTTTCGTTCTCCCTGATGATCAGTTCCAACACGACCCAGGCGGTGGAGCATACCGTAGGCTTCGGACTGCTCGGCGCAGACACGTGGGGCGCCACCGGTGTCTACATCGGGTGGGACGATACCGACGATCATTGGGAGCTGCGCGGCGCCGGGGACGCGCCGCCGCCCGTGATTCAGACCGACACCTGGTACGACCTGGGGGCTGAATTCGACGGCGGGACCATGGGCACCGGAACCGCCAAATGGTATCTCGACGGGGTCTCGCTCGGCGCGGCCGACCTGGCCGAAGTGCGCGGGCCGGACGCGTACTTCGTCTTCGATACGTCGGCAGCCACCGGCAGCGCCTATGGCTTCGTGGACGACATCAATGCCCAAGCGGTCCCCGAGCCGACAGGCGCCGCCGTCCTTCTGGCTGCGGGCGCGGTGGCGCGCCGCCGCCGGCGCCGCACCTACTGAGCGGGCCCGGCCGGCTGGGTCCGCCGGTCCTCGTCACCGGCCGCGCCTTTGTCGGAGGTCTCCTCCGACGCCGCATGCGGCGCCTGGGCCTGCTCCTGCCCGTCGCCGGGAGCGGCTTGCGTCTTGGCGTGCTCGGCCTCGAGCAGGTCACGCACGGTGGGCTTGTCCAGCGGGCGTCCTTCGCAGATGCGCTGGACCTCCTCGGCGCTGAGTGTCTCGTACCGCATCAGGGCGTCGGCGAGGGTCTGGAGCTTTTCGCCGTTGTCCTCGAGGATCTTCCGCGTCGCGGCGTGGGCCTCGTCGATCAGCCCCTTGATCTCCTCGTCCACGAGTTGGGCGGTGCGCTCGGAGTATTGCTTGCCCTGCGGCTGCCAGTACGCCATCTGCTGCTGCCCGTTGACGTAGTTGATCGGTCCGACGCGTTCGGACATGCCCCAGTCCAGCACCATCTTCTTGGCGATCTCGGTGGCCTGGGTGATGTCGTTCTGCGCCCCGCTGGAGACGTCGTGGACGAACAGCTCCTCGGCGAGCCGCCCCCCCAGCGCCACGCGGATCAGCGCCTTGCAGTAGCTCCGCGTGTAGAGGTATCGGTCCTTCTCGGGAAGCGAGAAGGTCGCCCCGCCGGCCTGGCCGCGCGGGATGATCGAGACCTTGTGCAGCGGGTCCGCCTCCGGGGTGAGCACCTGCACGAGGGCGTGACCGGCCTCGTGGTAGGCGGTGATTTCCTTCTCTTTCTCGTCGATGACGCGGCTCTTGCGCGCCCGCCCCCAGCGGACCTTGTCGCGCGCTTCTTCCAGGTCGGCCTGCTCGACGAACTCCTTGTCGGCGATGGTGGCCTCGATGGCGGCCTCGTTGACCAGCGCCTCCAGGTCGGCACCGGAGAACATCGGCGTTCCGCGCGCCAGCTTGTGCAGGTCCACGTCGGGTCCGCACTTGACCCGCTCGGTATAGATCCGCAGGATCTCGTGGCGCCCCTTGAGGTCGGGAAGGGGCACGTCGATCTGGCGGTCGAACCGCCCGGGGCGTGTCAGCGCCGGGTCCAGTACGTCCATGCGGTTCGTCGCGGCGATGACGATCACCTGGTCCGACGTTTCGAACCCGTCCATCTCCACCAGGATCGCGTTGAGCGTCTGCTCGCGCTCGTCGTGCCCGCCACCGGCGAACCCCGCGCCGCGCCGCCGCCCCACCGCGTCGATCTCGTCGAGGAAGATGATGCAGGGGGAAGACTCCTTGGCCTGCTTGAACAGGTCCCGCACCCGCGAGGCCCCGACGCCCACGAACATCTCCACGAAGTCGCTTCCGGAGATGCTGAAGAACGGTACCTCCGCCTCGCCGGCGATCGCCTTGGCCAACAGCGTCTTGCCGCAGCCCGGCTCGCCCACCAGCAGGATGCCCCGCGGAACGCGCCCCCCCAGGCGGCGGAACCGCGACGGGTCCTTGAGGAACGCGATGATCTCGGTGACGTCCTGCTTGGCCTCGTCGATGCCCGCGACGTCCTCGAACGTCACGTTCGTGTGCTCCTTCGTGGTCACCCGGTGCCGGCTGCGACCGAAGCTGCCCAGGAACCCCCCGCTGCTGGCGGCGGAGCCCAGACGGCGGAACAGGAGGAACCAGATCGCCAGGAACACCACCGCCAGGAACAGCAGCTGCGGGAGCATGTTCTCCCACCAGCTCGTTTCCTCGTAGTAGACGGGCACGCGTCCGCCGACGGCGCGCTCCAGGCGCGCCTCGAAGTCCTCGTGCGACTTGTAGTTGTAGACGCAGTAGAACTTCCGCGGCTCGTCCTCGTCCAGCATCGCCATCCCCTCGGGGTTCTCCCCCTCGATGCGCTGCTCCTTGACGACGAGCTTTCCGGCAAGCTGACCGTTCTTGGCGAACTGCCAGAACTCGTTGGCCGCGACCTCCCGCCGGTTGTCCTGCAGGCCGCGCGCCAGCAGCGTCATCAGCAGCAGCCCCAGCCCGATGATGATGACCCATCCCATCAGGGACCGGCCCGGGCGATTGGGACGCTGCGGCGGCTGCTGCTGCGGTGGTCGATTCGGTTCAGCCATAGAGTATCCGGCGCGCCGCCGGAAGGATTGCTCGTTCTGGCATGAGCCGGGCGGGCGCCCTGAGGACCATCATATCGCGCCGCGGTCGGTTCGCCAACGCGATTGGACGACCGGTCAGGCGCCGGGGGGCGGTCCCTCGTCCCAACCCGTCTGCATCTGCTCGACGATGCGGCGGGCGAGGTCGTTGAGCACGTCCTCGCTGCCCAGAAAGAAGTCCCGGCTGAACGGCGCGTGGGTGATGTAGGCCGAACTGACCGGGAAGTTACTCCGCTGCACCAGCACATCGCCGCTGCGCAGGTCCTTCCACGTGAAGGACACGTACACGGTGAGCTCCAGCTCGCGAGGCCGGCCCGTGTCGGGGTTGTAGCTCATCACGCTCTGGCTGATCCGCTCGACGGTTCCCGTCAGCTCGCTGTCGGCCGTGGCACGCGTGACGACCTTGTACGGGGTCTTGGACTCGATGTGCTTGACGACCGCCTCGCTGAGCCGCAGCTCCACGCCGCGCCGGTAGACGTCCCGCCCGCGCTGCCAGACGGGCACGGCCACCGTGTCCACGTCCGCCGGATACAGCGAGGAGGTCGTGTACCCGCACCCTGTCGCGGCCATCGCCGCAAGTCCCGTCACCGCCGTCCATACCATGCGCTGGGCATTGGTCATCGCGATTCGCTCTCCTCTGGACCCGTCCCGGCCGGGCGGGTCGCCGCCGCCGGCGGCTCGGGGGCGGTCGCCGCGGCGCCCAGGGCGTCCAGCGCGGCGCGGGCCTCCTCGGCCGAGGTCGTCTCGGGGTACCGCTCCACCAGTCGGCGGTAGTAGTAGATCGCCGAGCCCCTTCGCCCGACGCGGCGGTAGAAGGACGCGGTCTTCATCAGCTTCGACGCCCGCAGCTCGCGGATCTGCTCGAGCGTGCGTCTGGCGCCCTGGTCGGCGGCGCGCTCGGGGTAGCGCTCGACGAACAGGCGAAACCGCTGCTCGGCCTCCAGCAGCGGAGTGTCGTCGAAGGCCGGTCCCTTGAACGACCGGTACGTCGCCCGCGCCGCGGTCAGCATCATCTCCGGCGACTCGGGCGCATCGGGAAACGCCTGGAGAAACTGGTCGCACGTCTCGACCGCGCGCCCGTACCGGCCGTGGTCCATGTAGTACTCAGCCAGTCGCAGCATCGCCAGCGCCGCAGGACGCGAACGCGGCGCCCGTGCAATGACCTTCTCGATGATCTCGACCCCGTCGGGCGCGCCGGGCAGCGGGATGACCAGCAGCACCTTCCGCCGCCGCCCCTGCAGGAACGCCGTACCGATCTCCAACTCACGCCGCAGGGCCCGATCGACGTAGCGCCCGCTGGGATACGCGTCCAGGTAGGCCTCGAACCGCTCGTAGGCGTCGTAGTAGTCCCCGTCGGCCATCTCCGCCTGGGCCCACAGGATCATCGCCTCCTGTCGCCCGGGATGGTCCGGGTAGTCCTGGAGGAAGTCCTCCGCCGCATCGGCCGCGTCGTCCGGCTCGTCCGCCTCGAGGTGCTTGCGGATCAGTTCCAGCTCGCCCGGCGCCGTTCCCTCGGCCGGTTCCGGCGACTCGACCCACTGTCCGTCCTTCCACACGTGCTCGCCCCACGCCGAGACCGCAACCGATAGCACGACCGCCGCAACGAGCAGAGCAATACAGGACTGTTTCATGACTGCTTCCCGAGTCCGCCTCGCGGCGCGACGCGCGCCGGCGGGCGCGTTACGCGATTATTATACGTCGGTCGCGGCCGCCCGCAACCCCGCACGCCGCGGCGGCTTGACCGTCCGCGCCGGCGGCGATATCTTCATGTCATGCACGCGACGGTGGATGACATGCTTCAGTCGCATCGCACCGGGCGCGACGTGGTCATCGGCATCTGCAATGTCACGCCGGACAGCTTCTCCGACGGGGGCGCGTTTTTCCGTGCGGACGCCGCCCGTCGCCACGCCGAACGCCTCGTCGCCGACGGCGCGGACATCATCGACATCGGCGCCGAGTCCACCCGCCCGGGCTCGCAGCGCGTCGACGCCGAAGAGCAGATCGCCCGCCTGCGCGACGTGCTGCCCGCCGTCTGCGCGCTCCACCGGCCCGTCAGCATCGACACCACCCGCGCGGAGGTCGCCGCGTTCGCCCTCGATGCCGGGGCGGAAATCGTCAACGACGTCTCGGCCGGGCGGGATGACCCGGACCTGCTGCCCTTGGTCGCGGCGCGTGGTGCGGCCGTGGTGCTCATGCACATGCTCGGCGCGCCGAAGACGATGCAACAGAACCCGCAATACGCTGACGTCGTGGGCGAAGTGCGGGCGTTCCTGGAAGCGCGAATGACCGCCGCCGACGACGCCGGCGTCCGGCGGGAGCGCATAGTGCTGGACCCGGGGATCGGGTTCGGCAAGCGGCTGGAGCACAACCTGGAGCTTCTGTGTCGGATCGACGCCCTGGCGGCGCTGGACAGGCCCGTGCTGGTTGGACCGTCGCGCAAGCGGTTCATCGGCGAGCTGACCGGCGTAGACGAGCCCGCCCGACGCGTCGCGGGGACGATCGCGGCGTGCCTGGCCGCTCGCCGCGCCGGGGCGCGGTGCTTCCGCGTGCACGACGTCAAGCCCGTCGTCGACGCCCTGACCGTCGCGCGGGCGATCGAGTCGGGCGCGGCTGCCGCCGCCCCAGCGGCGCCGAGCTAAGCTGCAGCGAGTCGGTCGCCCCGGACGATACGTATGAGGATACGCAGGATGCCCTCCTGACCCGCCGGGGCGGACCGGCGGCTGACGGGAAACGATGACCGAGCTGTTCGAAGCAATCTCGCGCTACCTGAGGCGGGTGGCGACGTACAACCCGCTGGTGGTCACCGTGGAGTTGGTGTTGATCGGCACGGTGGTCTGGTGGGTGATGCGCTTCCTGCGCGGGACGCGCGGCGCGCGGCTGGTCAAGGGCGTAACCTTCCTGCTGGTCACGGTGTATGTGGTCATCCGCATGCTGCCCAAGAATCTCGGCGGCGAGGAGGACCTCGGGTGGGAGCGGATCGAGTTCCTGTACGGCAAGTTCCTGCTGTTCGCGTTCGTGGCGGCGGTGGTGGCCTTCCAGCCGGAGCTGCGGCGGGCGCTGATTCAGCTCGGGCACACCCGATTGTTCCGAGGGCAGGGCGAGCAGGCCCGCGAGCTGACCGACACCTTGATGGAAAGCGCCGGGTTCCTGTCGCGCAACAAGATCGGCGCCATCGTCGCGGTCGAGCGGACCGTGGGACTGGGCGCGCTGATGGAGTCCGGCCACGCCATCGACGCCGAGGTCACCCCGAGCTTGCTGAACACGATCTTCTACCCGGGAAGCCCGCTGCACGACATGGGCGCGATCATCCGCAACGGGCGGCTCGCCGCGGCCGGGTGCCAGTTCCCCCTCGCCGAGAGCGACGACGTGGACCCGTCGCTGGGCAGCCGGCACCGCGCCGCGCTGGGCCTGGCGCAGGAGACCGACGCGGTGGTGCTGGTCGTCAGCGAGGAGACCGGACGGGTGTCCATCGCCTGCGAGGGGCAGTTGTCGCTGGGCCTGGCGCCGCCGGCACTGCGTGAGATGCTGCTCGGGCTGCTGGCGCCGTCCCGCCGGACGCGCCAGAAGCAGCGCCAGGAGGCCCAGGAGGCCACACGCACATGACCCGGCGTTACCCGTCCAGCGAGTCCGGCCCGTCGCGGTTCACCCGCCGGTGGTGGTGGTCAGCGACGCGCAACCTGCTGTGGGTCGCGCTGATCACGGCGTTGATCTGGGTGTACGCAGACATGGAGTTCATCGACACTGAGTCGATCAAGTTGACGCTGCGTCTGACGGCCGACCCGCGACGCGCCGTGCTCACGGACGCCGACGGCGAGCCGCTGCCACCCGAGGCGCGCGAACATGCGCTGACCTTCCGCCTCCGCGGCAGTCGGCGGTCGTTGGCGCGGCTGAACCGGACCCTCGCGGCGCTCGGCTCTCCGGTGGAATACGACGTGTCACGCGGGCGCGAACCGCAGCCCCAGGACATCGAGACCCGCGGCATCCTCGCGGACCTGGCGGACTTGGAGAAACTGGGCATCACGATCCTGTCGGTCAGCCCGCAGTGGATCAACGACGTCCCGCTGGAGCCCGTGGTCCGCCAGACGATCCCGGTGAAGTTCCGGTTCGTGGGCGGCAAGCCGGAAAGCAAACCCTCCGCCGAGCTCCGGGTTCGCCTGTCCGAAAGCAAGTGGCAGCGCCTGCGCCGCCAGGCCGGTCCCGAAGGTCCGCGGTTCGTCACCGAACCGATCGACCTGAGCCGCTACCAGGCCGGCGAGGAAGTCAGCGAAGAGACCGTCGTCGACGGCACCATCGCCGGCGTCAAGGTGACCGAGCCGACGACAGTCCCGGTCGCCGTCACCGTCGCCGAGCGCCCGGGCCCGCAGCGCAAGCAACTGACACTGACGCTCGACGTGGAGATCCTCACGCCCCCCTCCTGGGCCGGACGCGGCGACGGGCCCAACTGGCAGCGGTTCGTTTTCCTTCCCTCCGAGGCCGGGGCGCCCTGGAGCGGGCTGCAGATCACCGTGGACGGGCCCGCAGAGGACATCGACAAGCTCGCGGCCGCCCGCGACAAGGTCCACGCCTACGTGCCACTGACCGCCAAGAGCCACATGGTCGACATGAAGACCGAGTGGGCCGAGACCGTCGTGCTACGATTCCCCCCCCACCTCGACGTGCGCCTCGTCGAGCGCGACGAGACCGGACGCTACCGTGAGGTCGACCCGCCCAAGGTGTGGTTCAAGGTCCGCCGCCGCGGCGAGGGCCCGTAGCGGGCGGTCCGGCGC
>JBMCUM010000014.1:0-15842 GCA_048622595.1 Planctomycetota bacterium
GGTCCCGACGGCGCGTTTGACCGGCTCGGTCGCCTCGGTCAGTTGGCCGATGACGTCGTCGCCGAGCGTCAGATCGCCGGCTGCGGCGTTCCGGCTCGCCTGCTCGGCCTTGCGCCCGCCGACGATCACGCTCGTAACCGCCTGCCGCGTCAACAGCCACGCCATCGACACGTTGCCCATCGGCTCGCCGATTGACTCGCTGATGCGGCGGATCCGCTCGACGGCGTCGAAAACCTCACGCTCGCAGCCGGGCTCGCCGTGGTCGGCGTTGGGGCGCGTCGACGAGAACAGCCGCGTCCGCACACGCTTGTCCGGGATGTCGTCGACAGAGGAAAACTTGCCCGTCAGCAGCCCCTGCGCGATCGGGCTGTAGCACAGGATGTTCATGTCCTTCTCGACGCACATGGGCTGAACGGCGTGCTCGATGGGCCGCCAGAGCAAGCTGTAGCACACTTGGTTGCTCTCGCCCCGGCCCGCGGCGAACAGGTCGCGCATGTAGCTGACGCCGAAGTTGCTCACGCCGATCGCGCGAATCTTGCCCTCGTCCCGCAGCGCTTCCATCGCGCCCAACGTGTCGGCGACGGGGATCTTCGGGTGCGGCCAGTGGATCTGGTACAGGTCGATGTAGTCCGTCCCCAGCCGCCGGAGCGACCTGTCGCAATGCTCCCGGACCGCCTCCGGCGCCAGGTTGCCCCGCGAGACCTTGGTGGCGATCACCACGTCCTTGCGCAGATCGCCCAGGGCGCGGGCGAGGATCTGCTCCGACTCGCCCCGGCCGTAGCCCTCGGCCGTGTCGAAGAAGTTCACCCCCGCGTCCATCGACGTGCGTATGGCGTCGATGGAATCGCGGAGCTCGTTATGTCCCCAGTTGAAGTCCTCTGTGACCAGCGACCAACACCCCTGGCAGATGACGGAGACCTCGATGTCGGTTCGTCCCAGTTTGCGATAACGCATGATGCTCCTTCGCCTCGTCTGCGTGCCCGCGTCAATGATAGGCGCCGAAGCTGCTGCGGGCAACGCCGGCGCCCGCGGTGCCCCGGGCGCCGGCGACGCGCAAAAAAACGAGCCCGCCCCCGCCCTTCTCGACCGGCGCGGGCGCCGGGACAAGGGTGGGGGCCGTGGGCTCTCCCATCCCCCGCGGGAAATCTCGCTTCACGCCACGATTTCGCAGAGGCGCTCGGTCAGCTCGACGTGGCGCTGTTTCTCGCGGTGCAGTTGCTCGATCTGTCCGCGCAGGTTGGGGTCGTCAATGCGGCGGACCAGGCGGGCGTAGACCTGCTCGGCGTTCTGCGTCTCGCTGAGCAGCGACTCGAAACGTTCGGTCAGGGCGGCCTGCTCAAACATCGCGGGCTTCTCCGGTGCGGTCGTTGACCCACTGCCCGATGCAGGCGTTGTGGGCCTCGGAGTCGGCCCGCAAGGAGTCCAGGATCGCGTAGACCTCCGCCCGCTGCTCGGGATCGAAGCACTCGGCGCGGGCGACCTCATCGACCGTCGCCGCCAGTGCCTCCCGGAGGCGGCTTTCCAACTGCGCCGCCCGCACTATCTCGCGAGCGACTTCCTCGCCGGGCTCCATGATCTGCACTCTCCGCGCGACCCTTGGAAACGTGACTCTCGAACCGTCGGCATTGTCGCGCGCTTCGCGGCGTATTGCAAGCGCCAATGCGCGGATGGGAGAAGTTTTCCACGCGCGTTTCACCTGCCGCCGCCCGCGCCCCGCGGACTGCCCGGGACTGGATTCGAACCAGCACCGACCTAACGGCCGACTAGGCCCTCAACCTAGCGCGTCTGCCAATTCCGCCACCCGGGCCGGGTACGCCCAAGCTACGGGCCCAACGCGGCGGTGTCAAGCGCGCCGCAGCCGCAGGGGTTCAGTCGCGCAGCTCCACGTTCCAGTAGGCGCTGTCGAGGAAGTGCCGCCACGATTGGTACTTGGCGCTGCTGAGGCGCAGGGTCACCACCGGGGAGCGTCGCGGCTTGCGCGGACGGGAGATCAGCTTCATCCCCGCCTCGCGGGGGCTGCGCCCGCCCTTGCGGACATTGCATGCCACGCAGCAGCAGACGATGTTCTCCCAGTTGGTCCGCCCGCCCCGGCTGCGGGGCGTGACGTGATCCAGACTCAGCTCGCTGGTGGGGAAATTTCCGCCGCAGTACTGGCACCGGTTGCGGTCGCGGGCGTAGATGTTGCGCCGCGTGAACTTGACCTGGCGCCGGGGCAGGCGGTCGTAGACCAGCAGGCGGATGATCCGCGGAACGGCCAGCTCGAAGCGCACGCAGCGGATCCACTCGTGATGCTCGCGCTCGTGGCGGGCCCGGTACGCGCTGACCTGACGCCACGACTCGAAGTCGTAGCTCTGCCAGCTCTCGTCCTCCACCGAGACGATCTCGGCGATCCGCTTGAATAGCATGCAGAACGCCCGCCGCGCGCTGATGACCCGGACCGCAGCGTAGTGCCTGTTCAGCACCAGCACGTTGCTGTCGAGGGCGACGGATTGACCCGCTTCGGTCGTCATGACATCGACGTCCCGGCCGCCGGCGCCGCATGCGCCGCGCGCCATACAGGGACGACTTTACCGTTTTTGCCCCGGATTCGCAAGGTTGCTGCTGTGCGGATTGCGCGAAGAAACGGCAAATGTCGCCGCACGACGCTTACTCCGCCCTCGCCCGCGCCAGCTCCAGACCCTGCTCGGTGCGGTCGAACCGCAGCTCGGCACCGTCGGCGCGGATGACGACGCGGTCTTGCTCCTCCGTGCAGGAAACCTCGCCCACCGGTGCGCCCCGGGCGAACGCCGACGCCACCAGCGCCCTGCCCATCACCCCGCCGGTGAGAACCACGGCCGTATCGGACCGTCCGCGACCGGTCCGGCGCGAGGTCGTCCGCGCCGCCAGGTCAACCGTGGCATCGAAGCCGAAGCCCAGTGTCGCACCTGCGCCGACGATGGTGGCCCGAGCGGCGTCCGCGTCGAGGTCCAGTCGCCCCGCAGTGTGCCAGAACAGCTCCACCTTCTCCGGTGTGCCGGTTTCGATCTCGTCCAGCACCACGAGCATGCGTCCGCGTTTGCCCGGACCGACCAGCAGGACGACGTGACGGCGGAAGCGGACGTTCCCTCCGCAGGCCTCGCCGGCGTCGCAGGCGAGCCACCGGTAGTTCCGTCCCGACCGCGCCTCGACGAACCGCCCCCTGGCGTCGATGCGGTGATCTGCCTCGGCGACCACGAGCGTGTTGTGCGCCCGCGCCTGGACCTCGTAGAAGGCCTCGCGCGACTCGAAGAGATACTCCCTGCTGAACGGAGGGTGCTCCGGGTCGGTCAGCAGCATCTCACCGTCCACCTGGAGCTGAAGGGAGTTCATGTCGTGGTGGGCGTGGTTGGCGGACAGGTCGCCTGTCTTGACGGCGGCGTACATGCCCGGCTCCGGCCAGGCGTCGGCCAGCACCGCCCAGCCGACCTCACGGAACGTCTTGAGCGGATCGAGCTTCGGGGGGCGGTCGCCGTTGACGTCCCGCGGGCGGAACAGCAGGGACAACCCCTCGGCCGCAACGTCCGTCGTGCTGACATCGTGGGTGTGGGCATAGGCGTCCAGCCACCAGGCCACCTGCGACAGGCCGTAGTGCTTCACCAGCAGATACAGCGCCCCATACAGGGGAACGTTGGCGTTGTCGCCGAAGCTGGCCGGCTGCCCGTGCGGGCTGAAGTACACGCCGAACAGCCCGGTGGCGTCCATCCCCCTGCGGTGGAAGATCGACTGGTCGTCCTCCAGGCGCGCCAACGCCTCGCCGAACAGCACCACGAAGCGCATCGCATAACCCCAGTACCCGATCCCCTCGTCCCACCCGCCCTCGCGACCCAGGGCGTTGAAGAAGTACTCCAGCCCCTTGCGGGCCTTTGCGGCGACCTCATCACCCAGCGGGTCGTCGTCCGCCAGTGCCATGCCCGCAAGCCCGCAGCCGCAATTGAGCACCGCGTTCCAGTTGTGGTAGCAGGTGTACCACCACGCCTTTGCGTCGACGGCGCGGGCGTAGGGCTCCAGGGCCTTGGTGCGGATGGCCTGGGTGATGCGGCGTCGGTCGGCCTCGGTGAGGTCCTCGACCAGCCAGTCCAGCGCCACGGTCGCGGCGATGGCCGCCTCGGCGGTGCACAGATCGGCCGGGATGTGGTTGTGTGACGGGTCGACCCACGCGTTCCAGCGGGTCAGGTGCTTGAGTTCCTCGATGGCGCGGTCGCGGAAGGCGGGGTTGCTGTCGATGTGATGGGCGATCAGCAGATCCCAGATCCGCCCCTGGGCGATCCGCGCCGCGACCAGCGCCGCGCCCCACCGCCCGGTCTGCCACGCGGCACGCCACTGCTGCTCGGTAACCGGCGCCGCCTGGAGGATCAACGAGCACTTCGCCAGCAGGCGCTCGTAGATGCGGTTGAACGGGGCGCGTCGCAGCTTGTCGCCGAGCCCGCCCAGTTCGTCCCTTGTCGCGAGTATCCCGCGTCGCATGGGCTTCCTGCCCGTCCTTTCGCAGCCCGCCGCGCGGGCGGTATCTACACCTTATGCCCCGCGCGCGTTCCATGCAAGCCGATGCGCGGGCGGCGCTTGGGCTTTGGCGCCGCGGCGCGGGCCGGGCTATAATCCCCGCGCCCGCCGCGTGATCCCGTGACCCGAACCGACCCCACAACCCGCGACGCGCCGGACCAGCCCTCGGACGCCGAGTTGCTCCGCCGCCACCTCGCCGGGGACGAGCAGGCGTTCGCGGTCCTGGTCCGTCGCTATCGGCGCGAGCTGTTCACCTTCCTGATGCGGTTCACGAGCGACGCCGGTCTGGCCGAGGACGCCTTCCAGGAGGCCTTCCTCCAGGTGCACCTGTCGGGCGGGGGGTTCGACCCGCAGCGGCGGTTCAAGCCGTGGCTGTTCACCATTGCCGCCAACAAGGCGCGCGACGCGATGCGCTGGCGCAGTCGGCGGCGAACCGCCCCGCTGGACGCGAGCGTCGAGGGCTCCGAGCAGGCGGACACGTACGCCTCACTCATACCGGCGGACGTTCCCGCTCCGGAGGAAACGGCGGCGAACCAGGAGACGCGCCGCACCGTAGAGAACATTGTCAGCGACATGCCGGACCACCTCCGGATGGTGCTGCTGCTGAACTACTTTCACGAGATGCCCTACAAGGACATCGCCGAGGCGCTGTCGGTTCCGCTGGGGACGGTCAAGAGCCGCCTGCACGCTGCGGTACGGCACTTCGCGCGGCGCTGGAAGGCGATGAGCGAGGGACAGGAAGATGAGCGAGAGTCCCGCGGCTGACGAACAGCGCCTGATCGATTACGTCCTCGGTCGATGCGACGCGGACGATGCCGACCGCGTCCGCCGGCGCCTGGACGAGGACGAGGCCTTCGCCCGCCGCCGCACGGCGCTGGAGCACACGTTCGCCGCGCTGAACCTCGCGCCCCAGGCCGAGCCCCCCGACGACCTGGTCGAACGCACCCTCGAGCGCGTCGCCCGCCAGAAACAGACGGACGCGATCCTCGCGCGGCATGAGCGACGTTCCGGTCACCTGCGACCGACGTTTTCGATGCGGGAATTCGGCGGGCTCGCCGCCGCAGCCGTGCTGATTGCCGCGGTGATGATCCCCTCGCTGATCGAGGCCGGCCGCGTGGGCTTGGCGCGGCGCTGCACCTCCCGCGTCGGCGAGTTGGGCGAGGCCATCCAGGCCAGCGCCATCGCCCACGACGGCTCTCTGCCGGCCGCGGCAGTCGATCCGGACGCTCCGGGCGATGACGGCGTGCGGTGGCTGCCGTCCGGCGACGGGCGGGTGGTGAGCAACTCGGCCGCCCTGTTCCAGCTCATCCGGGACGGATACGTCTCGGCGTCGCAATTCCAGTGCCCCGCCGTCGGCGGCGAGAGCTTCGTCGTCCGCGCGGGGATGAGCGACTTTCCCGCGGGCAAGTACGTCAGCTACTCGTACCAGCATGCGATCGGCAATTGCATGCGGCAGAACGACCCGGAGCTGGCGGAGGTCGCCGAGGAGATGGCGATCCTCGCCGACGCAACGCCGCTGTTCGAGCAGGGACGGTTCCGCCCGGCACGTCTGGACGCATCGGCCAGCGACAACCACCGCGGGCGCGGGCAAAGCGTGCTGTACCTCGACATGCACGCCGAGTGGACCGAGACCCCGCACGCGGGCGTCGGGCGCGACCCGGGCGACCGCGACCACATCTTCCTCGCCGGGCAGATCCGGAACTACCACGGCAGGGAGCGCCCCATCTCGCCGCACGACACCTTCCTCCTGCCGACCTACACGCCGCGACGATGAAGCCGCGCTTGTGACCGTCCGCGGCGGCGGTCTAGAATGCGAGCATGCCTCAAACCGTCCATACCGCGCGGGCAGCGTCGATTGTTGCGGCGTTGGCGGCGGCCGTCGCCGTGCCTGTTGCGGCCCAGCAGGCGACCACGGGTCCGGCCGGGACGCGATCCGGCGTCACCCAGCCGGCGACGCGCCCGGCGGCGCCGTCCACCCGGCCGCTGGACAACCCCGGCCTCATCCCGCTGACGCAGGCCCAGTGGGAAAGCTGGCAGGCCGCCCTTCGCGACACCGACCGCATGCCGCCGGATGAGGGTCCGCTGTTCTACGAGCTGCTGCGGCACGTCAGCGAGCTCGAGCCGCTGGACGACGAGGTGGTCGCCCGCCTGCCGAGCCCGGCGTACCAGGACCTCGTAGAGAACCCGCGGAAGCACGCGGGTCCGCCGGTGCGGCCGGTGCGCCTCGCGGTGCGCGTGCTGCGGGTGTACGTCCTGACGCCGAAGGACCACCTGCCCCCCACGCGGGCCTGGCAGGCGGAGCGAAAAATCTACAAGATCCACGCGGTCAACGACGTCGAGCAGTCCGCCGACCAGCCGCTGATCCTCTACAGCGCCCATGACCCGCAGGACGTCCTCGGCGAGCCGGACGCCAACGAGGTCGAGCGCGGCGTGCCCTGCCGCCGCTACGACGGCGACCTGCCGCGCGCCCGTGTGGTGGGCATCTTCTACAAGGCCTACGACGGACAGTACCGCGACCCGCAGGGTCGGATGCACGAGCACCGCTGGCCGGTCATACTGGCCTCGCAGTTCGTCCCGCTGGCCGACGAGCAGGGCTTCACGTCGATGCACATGGGCATCCTGATTGCCATCCTGCTGATGGCCGTGGCGCTGTTCGTCTATCTGAAGCGGCGCACCAGTCAGGCCGACAGGGGCAACGCGCCGCGCTACGAGCCGCTGCGCAACCGGCCGGACCAGCCCGGCGGCGAGCAGGGCGCCGGCGAGGAGGTGGACCCGCAGTTGCGGTCCGCCGTCGAGGACTACCGCAAGCGACGTGGTCGGCAGGATGATCAGAACCGTCCGGGTTGAACTCGGCCGGCGCGGATACGACGTCCGCATCGGCAGCGGGCTTCTGGCGACGCTGGGCGAGACGGCGGCCGCGCTCGACGACGTCTCCTCGGTCGTGGTGATCGCCGACGCAACCGTCGCGGACCACTACGGCGAGACCGGCGTGGATGCGCTGCGGTCGGCGGGCATCGCGACGAAGCTGCTGACCTTCGCTCCCGGCGAGGCGAGCAAGACGCTTCGGACCTATGCCGCCCTCGTGGACGGGCTGCTGGAACCGGGCGGCGACCGCCCCGCCGCCGACCGCCAGATGCTGATCGTCGCCATGGGCGGAGGGGTCACGGGCGACCTGGCCGGGTTCGTCGCGGCGACGGTCCTGCGCGGGGTGCGGTTCGTGCAGTGCCCGACGACGCTGCTGGCCGACGTGGACTCCGCCGTCGGGGGCAAGACGGGCGTGGACCACCCGGCCGGGAAGAACCTCATCGGCGCGTTCCACCAGCCCTCGGCGGTGCTGATCGACGTCGGTACGCTCGGGACGCTTCCGGACGCGGAGCTGCGCAACGGCCTGGCCGAGTGCGTCAAGCACGCCGTGATCCGCGACGCCGAGCTGCTGGAGTTCATCGAGGACCGCGCCGAGGCCGTGTTCGCACGCGACGACGACACGCTGAGCGAACTGGTGGCACGAAACGTGGCGATCAAGGCGGCCGTTGTGGTCGCCGACGAGCGCGAGCAGGGGCAACGGGCGCACCTGAACTTCGGGCACACGGTCGGTCACGCCATCGAGGCCGACGCCGGATACGCCGTCAGCCACGGACAGGGCGTGGCGCTGGGCATGATCGCCGAGGCCGAGCTTGCCGTCCGCCGCGGGCTGCTGGGGCGCGACGCGGCCGGACGCCTGCGCAACGTGCTGGGGCGCCTGGGCCTGCCCGTGCGGCGCGGCGACCTGAACGCCGAGCGCCTCTGGCCGATCATGCAGCGGGACAAGAAGGTCCGCGGGGGAAAGGTCCGCTTCGTGCTGCCGACGGCGCTGGGCGCAGTGGACGTGTTCGACGATGTGACAGCGGACGAGCTTGCCGAGGCGCTGAAGATCATTATGTAAGGACGGTGCTACTAAGCGACATTCTGCGAAGCCGCTAGCGGCTTCGCAAGAGCGATCGCCCGTCCAGGCACTCGGGCGCCTCACGTCCAAGCAGCTCAAGCAGCGTCGGGACCAGGTCCACGGTGCGGGCGGCGTCGAGTCGCCCGTGCGGCACGCCGGGACCGGCCAGTAGCAGCGGCACGTGCATCTCCCCGGCAGTCAGCCCGCCGTGCCCGGCCGCGTGCTGGTCCGAAAAGTCCCAGCCCTGCGCGGCGAACACGGCCAGGTCGCCCGCCCGCGGCGCGCGGAAGTAGGCCAGGAGCTGCGCCGGCAGGTCGGCATAGTCGCTTCCCGTTGTCGCCTCCAGCCATTCGCGGGGCGAGGCGGGCTCGCCGGACAGCATCGCCTCCGGCACGACGCCGCGCCACCCCAGCGGGTCGTCGCCGGAGACCCGGCGATAGGTGATCGCCGTGGCGCGCCCGCCGTCCTGACGGAACTCCACCTCCTTTCCGCCGGCGAGGAGCAGACGGACCCGATGCGGTGCGGCGCGGTAGGCCACGGCGTCGACCTCCGGGCGGCTCAGCAGCGTCGCGACAAGGTCCACCGGATCGACTTCGGTCGGGTAGTGCCTCAGTTCACCAGCGTTCGGACGGACCGGCCAGCGCGCGAAGCCCGCGGGCTTCCCGTCGGCGTCGCGAAGCGGCTTGCGCAGGCAGATCGCGGCGTAGCGATCCCCGCTGCCGTAGTAGACGCACGAGTAGTCCCGGTAGTACGCCAGGCGGTCCTCGAAGGGCGTCTCCTCCCACAGGTGCAGCGGGGCGACGTTCAGGCCGACTTCGTCGCGTAGAAACCGCTCAAGCGGGAAGTGCTCCCGCACGTCCACCATCCCGTGGTCGCTGACGAGCGCGATGTGAAGCTCCTCCAGCAGCCCGGCCCGCTCCAGGTCGCCAAGGACGCGCCCGATCTGGTAGTCCGTGTGCCGCAGCGCCCGACGGTACTGCGCGGAGCTCGCTCCGTATCCGTACCCGCGAAAGTCCGGCGCCAGCAGGTAGCACACCGTCACCGCCGGCCACTCGCGCCGCGCCCGGGCGACCTCGGCCACGATGCCCAGTCGCCAGAGCGTCAGGCGGTCGACGAACTCGTACCAGCCGAAGAAGTACGGCGGTCCGGCCGAGGTCCAGTTCTCGACGAACTTGCTCGCGCCCCGATGCGGCTGGAAGAACACGGAGAAGCTCGTGCGCCCGTCGAGGCGCTCGTAGATAGTCGGTGTGATGTAGTCGCCGTCCAGCGTGTTCTTCTGGGCGATCGTCGTGTAGTCGCGCCAGATCAGGCGGTTGCGGTCGAACCAGTTGATGCCCGTCACCCCGTGATGGCCGCACCAGACGCCCGTGGTGATGCTCGTCAGGTTCGCCAGCGTCACAGACGGAACATTGGCGACCGCGCGGGGGGCGTACAGGCCGCGCCGGACGAAGTACTTCTCGATCGCCGGAAGCTCCCCCGCCTCGAGCATCCGCTCGAACGCCGAGGCGTTGACGCCATCGACGACGAAGACCAGCGCCCCGTCCGTCCGCGCCCCGCCCGGCAGCGAGAAGTCCAGACCGAACGTCTCGGCCGGACCGTCCGCCGGCGGAACGCACCCGACCGTCGCCCAGCCCACGCATACCGCTAGAATCACCGCCCCGCGTCGTGGCGATCTCATGCCCGCTCCCTGACCGAGGTCGCGCCCTGCTGTCGCTCCACCGGCCGCGCGTGAAAAACCCCCGCCTCGTTGCGGGGGTCGGAGACTCCCATTCGACCGCCCCCTACCGCGGCGGGGCGACGTCGTTGGCCTTGGGCAGGAAGTCCTCCTGCGTCAGGCCCACGTTGAACTTCACGTCCGTGTAGTCGTATCGGCACAGGAGCTGCCCGTCCCAGCCCACGCCCTCGATGCGGATCGGAACCAGCCACTCCAGGTCGATGTACGTCCGCGTCACATGGGCCGGGTAGTCGTGCTCCGCAGGAAGCCGGCGAACCAGCACCACGCAGTTGCGTCCGTTGACCTGCTTGAGCCCCTCGTAGGACTGCGACAGGTCGCCGTTCTTCTCGGCCTGACGGTAGACGTCCAGCAGGTTCCGCATGGCGCGCTTGAAGCCGAACTTGCTGATGGGGCGCAGCGTGTTCTTCATCACCTGCGGGTCCTCGGGCTTGCGCAGGACCGAGGGCATCATCGCCCGCAGGGCCACATTCGACAGGCGGAAGAGCACCTGATCGTCCCACTTGCCCTCGACGTAGATGGCCCGGTCGGCCGTCGGGGCGTTTTCCACCCACTTCATGGCGACGCTGTAGGGGGACTCGGCGAACTTGACCTCGATGGTCTGGGGCTTCTGCAGCGTCCCGCCGATCCGCTCCTGCTTGACGAAGGTGCAGGTGTAGTTGGCGAAGCGCCCCTCGTACTGCTCCAGGCAGTAGCTCAGCAGCGCCGCGTGATCGGTTTTGCCCAGGCGCTCGACCTTCGCCAGGACCTCGGGGTCCGTCTCGCCCAGGGCCTTTCCGTCGACGGCCCGGACGACGCCGCCCTCGCGGACCGCGTCCGTCCGCGTGCACTGGACGAGGAACAACGCCGCCAGCAGGAGCCCCACGAGGATGCGTACGCTGCGATTCGTGGGATGCAGTCGCTTGAGAAGTTCCATGCTCGTACCTCGCTGCGCCGACCTCCTTCAAGGTCGGCCGGGGCGTCGCGCTCGGTTGTGGATGCCGTCCCGGCCCCGCATAGTCCTCATCGGCGGGCGAGGCATCGGGGCTTGAGCAGTAAGTTCACGCCGGGCCTGCGGGTGCCCGCCGCGCCATCGGCGAGCCGAACCGGCGGAAGTGGGGGTAGTCTAGGCAACGCGCCGGGGGGCGTTCAAGATTATTCTTCAACTTTCCGGCCTGCCGACCTACCCCGCCTGCTCCCGGCCGGCTCGTAGCCCCGCGGATGCCGCCGATGCCATTGCCACGCGTCGGCAACGATCCTCTCCAGTTCGCGCCGCCGCGCCCGCCAGCCCAGCTCCGCCGCCGCCCGCTCGCTGGAAGCCACCAGACGCGGCGGGTCGCCGGCGCGACGGTCGGCGACCTCGGCCGGGATGTCCGCACCGGTCACCTCGCGGCAGGCCTCGATGACCTGGCGCACGGAGAAGCCCGCCCCGTTGCCCAGGTTGTAGACCTTGGCCCGACCGGGCTCGACGGCCTCGGCGGCCAGCAGGTGGGCATCGGCCAGGTCGCACACGTGGATGTAATCACGAACGCACGTTCCGTCCGGGGTGTCGTAATCGTCGCCGAAGATGCGGACCTTATCGCGCCGCCCGAGCGGAACCTGCAGCACCAGCGGGATCAGGTGCGTCTCCGGGTCGTGGTCCTCGCCGATCTCGCCGGACGAGTCCGCCCCGGCGACGTTGAAGTACCGCAGCGAGACGACGCCCATATCGAACGCGCCGGCGTACGCCCGCAGCATCAGCTCCATGCACAGCTTGCTCGCCCCGTACGGGTTGACCGGGTCCAGGCGGTCGTCCTCGACGATCGGCACCCGCTGCGGCTCGCCGTAGACCGCCGCCGTGGAGCTGAACACCATCCGCCCCACGCCCGCCTCGCGCATCGCCTCCAGCAGCGTCAGCCCGTTGACCGTGTTATTGCGGAAGTACGCATCCGGGCGGCGAACGGACTGCCCCGCCTCGATCAGCGCCGCCAGGTGAACCACGACGTCGATCTCACGCTCGCGCAGCGCCGAGGTCAAGGCGGCCGCATCGCACACTGCCGCCTCCACGAAATCAAAATCGGCAACGGCCTCGCGATGCCCCGTAATCAGACTATCGTAGACCACGGGCGTGTGCCCCGCCGCCGCCAGCACCCGCGCCACGTGCGACCCGATGTACCCCGCCCCGCCTGTCAGCAACACGTTCATTCGTCGCTCCGCGCGTGAAGGCGGCATTATAGCGGGCGGGCGCCGCAGCAGGAAGGCGCGGGCGCGCCCGCAAGATCGCCGGTCGAACGCGGGGCAACCCCGCCTGGTAAGCCCAGCGCGGCAGCGACCGCTTGCTGAGACCCCCGCAGGAGAATGCTGAAAGCTGATCGCTGACCGCACGCCGCCCCCTCGCCAAACGCGCCAGGCCCCCCTATCCTGTCCGGGCATGCTGGGATACGTGTTGCTGATGGTCTTCGGCGTCTGGGCCTGCGCCACGGCGGTGATCATGGTCAAGGCCTGCGATGTCGCCGCCGCGCCGCTGGCGGCGTACCGGCTGCTCATTGCGGCCGCGGCGCTGGCGCCCTTGATGCTGCGCGACCTGCGCCGCCACCGCGCCCGCTATGGTGGCCGACACCTGGCGCGGACCCTGCTGCCCGGCGTCCTGCTGGCCGCCCACTTCGTCTCCTGGATCATCGGCGCCCGGATGACGCTGGCGGCCAACGCGTCGCTGCTGGTCAACCTGCACCCGGTGGCGATGCCGTTCTTTCTGTACGTGCTGCTGCGCGAGCGGCTGACCGGCGGGGAGCTGGTCGGCACGGGCGTGGCGGTGGCGGGCGTGGTGCTGCTGGCCGGGACGGATTATCACTTCAGCCCGCAGCACTTCGCCGGCGACGCGCTCTGCTTGCTGAGCATGCTGCTGATCGCCGCCTACCTCGCCTTCGGACGGCGCAACCGCGACTTTCCCACCATCTGGCTGTACGTGGTGCCCGTGTACCTCGTCGCCGGGCTGACGTGCCTGGCCGTGGCGGGGTTCCAGGCCGTCCGCGCGCCCGGTCCGTCGGCGGCGGCGTTCGCGATCCCCACGGCGCGCGACGCGTTGCTGGTGGTGGGCCTGGGGCTCGTGCCCACCGTCATGGGCCACTCCATCATGAACTTCTCGATGAAGCACCTCCGCGGGCAACTCGTGTCCCTGACCAACTGCGGGCAGTTCGTCTTCGCCGGGACGATGGCCTATTTCCTCCTGGACGAGGCGCCGCAGTGGAACTTCTACGCCGCGGCCGTGCTTGTGCTCGCCGGGGTGTACGCGGCGCTGCGCGCGATGCCGCGACCGACGCCGCCGAGGCCCGACGTCGAGTAGCCCCGCACCAGCGGGCAATCACCGGAACCGGGACCGTCAAGGAGCTTTGGCATCCCGTGCATCGTCGCCGCCGGGGTCAGCGGCGACCGCGTTGGGAATCGGACAGATGCGCCCGTCGAGGTCGACGCAGGCGAGCGTCGTCTCGGCCGTGGCGAGCAATCGCCCGTCGGCGGCGCGGGTCAGCTCGTAGGCGTGATCGATCCGCGCCCGCCCGGTGCGAACGACGCGCGTGGTCAGCGTGACGATCTCGTCGTAGCGAGCCGGGGCGTGGAACTTCGCGGCGCACTTGGCGACCACGAAGAACACCCCCTCGCGCTCCAGATCGGCGTAGGCGACGTTCCGCCTGCGGAGCAGCTCGGTGCGACCCATCTCGAAGTAGACCCAGTAGCGGCTGTGGTGCAGCGCGCCCATCTGGTCCACCTCGGCGTAGCGCACGCGGATGTCGATGCGGCAATGTTCCATGGCGTCAAGCATACGAACGCGCCACCGCGTGTCCACCATCCGTGCGCGCGTCGCGGCGGTGCGGCTTACGCCACGTCGATCAGGACCTTCAGGTTCTCGCGGTCGCGCGCGGCGTCCAGGGCGGCCGGAGCGTCGGACAGCGGGTACCGCGCGGAGACCAGGTCGGTCACCTCGACCTCGCCGGCAGCCAGCGCCCGGATCGTGCGGTCGAAGGGCCCGCAGCGCGAGCCGACGACCGTCACCTCGTCGATCACGACCGGGGCGAGATTCAGCCCGCTGTCGGCCGCGAAGGTGCTCTTGAGCACGACCGTGCCCTGCGGACGGACGGCGGCCAGCGCCGCAGCGAACCCCTCCGGCGTCCCGGTCGCGTCGACGACGATGTCGGCGCCGGCGTCGGGGGTGAACTCATCGGCCGACGCCGTGGCGATCCCGCACCGGGATGCCAGCGCCAGCTTCCCCCCGTGCCGGCCCACCAGCAGCAGCTCCCCCGCCCGCCCGCGAAGCACGCGCGCGACCAGTTGACCCAGCCGCCCGTCGCCAAGCACCACGGCGCGCGAGGCGGACGTGACGTCCACCTGCTCCAGGATGCGGAACGCCGCGGCCAGGGGCTCGACGAACACCGCCGCGTCGTCGGCGACCGAGTCCGGCACGTCATGGAGGTTTGCCGCCGGAACAACGACGCGCTCGGCGAACACGCCGTCACGGCGGTCGATACCCAGGACGGAACGATTGCGGCAGTGGTTGGACGCGCCGCGCCGGCACATGTCGCACGCGCCGCAGGGGCAGTTGATCTCGGCGACCACGCGCCGCTGCGTCCACGCGCACGGACCGGCGAGGATCTCGCCGACAAACTCGTGGCCCATCACGCCGGTGAAGCCCATGTACCCGGCGAGGATCTCCAGGTCAGTCCGGCAGATGCCGGCGACGCGCACGGCCAGCAGGGCCTCGCCGCGCCCCGGTTCGGGCTCGGGAAGGTCATCGCGCAACGTCGGCTTGCAGCCGTCGAACACCACCGCGCGCATGGGAACCTCGCGGATTCGTCGGGTCGCGCCCCTGCCCGTCGGCGGGGACGGGGCGTCAGTCCGGCTCGCGGACCTCCGGGGCCTCCTGATCGCCCGTGACGCCCATCCAGTCCCACCACGGGCGGTCCTCCACCCGCAGCGGGCCGGGCTTCGGAGGCGCCGCATCGTCGGGCGCCGAGGGCTCGGCGGGCGCGTCCGAAGGCGTGTCCTCCGCGGTCACGCCCATCCAGTCCCACCAGGGGCGCTCGTCCTGCTCGCGGTCGGTGTCGGGCGCCTCGGCTCCGGCGGCGGCGCGCTCGTCGTCGAGCACGTCGGTCAGGTACCGCGGTTCGCCCGGCCTATCGTCGGCGGGCTCGTCGTCGTCCGTCAGTCCGGCCCAGTCCCACCAGGGGCGTTTGCCCGGGCGGGTCGCCGGTCGGTCCCGCGCGGCCAGATCGCGCCACTGCTGCGGGTCGTATCCGCCGTCGAAGCCGGTCAACGCCGTCAGCGACTGCCGCGCCTGGTACCGCACGGCGAACTCCTCGTCCAGGAGACAGTTGATCAACGTGTCGCGCACGTCGGGCCCGCCGTAGTTGCCCAGCGACTTGGCGCACGCCGCGCGCACGTCCGGCGACTCGTCGCCGACGGCGCGGCGACAGAGCGCCGCGGCCGCCGACGGGCTCGTCAGCTCTCCCAGCGCCCCGGCCGCGTCCCAGCGGACGGACGCGGCGTCATCGTCCAGCGCGGCGACGAGCACGGGGACGTACCGCGGCTCGCCCGCCCGTCCGAGAGCGCGGACCGCGGCGCCGCGACAGGCCGGCGCGGGGTCGGTCTGGGCGATCTCGGCGTACTTTTCGAGGTACGGCTCCTTCAGGCCCCACGGCTCGGCCGAGACGAGGTTGATCC
>JBMCUM010000015.1:0-15664 GCA_048622595.1 Planctomycetota bacterium
GTGCGGAAGTGGTCGTGCACGTGGGGGACGAAGACCTGGGTCTTGTAGTCCAGGCGGCGGAAGGCGGTGCAGTGGAGCACGCGGTCGCGGTCCCGCTGGAAGCACGAGCGGTACGGGTGCTCGCGCTCGGCGTGCGCCCGCCCGCCGGAGTCGTCGTCGCCGACGGCGTAGGGCGCCGGTTGTCCGTGGTGTGCACAGCTCATCGGAAGGTCACACGGCGCCGCCTTCGAGCCCCCCGGGCCCGGTTCGGCGCAAGGACGCCTACCGCACCTGGGGCAGGTCCATCTCCGCGGCGACCTCGCGAATCCGCCCGTGCACCTCGCGCAGGTGCGTGGGGACCACTCGCACGTCGCCGAAGACGGCCATGAAGTTCGTGTCCCCGCCCCAGCGGGGAACGACGTGCACGTGCAGGTGTCCGGGCAGGCCCGCCCCGGCGCATCGGCCGATGTTGATGCCCACGTTGAACCCCTCGGCGCGGATCGCCCGGCGCAGGACGCGATCGAGGTCGCGCACGTGGGTGAACATCTCGCACATCGTCGCCTCGTCCAGTTCGCTCAGGTCCCCGACGTGGTCGAACGGGGCGATCAGCGTGTGCCCGCCGGTGTAGGGGAACAGGTTCAGCACGGCGAAGCACCGCCGTCCGCGCCAGAGGACGTAGTTTTTCTCGTCGTCGGACTCGTCGCGGTAGCGGCAGAGGAAGCAGCCGTCGGAGGCCTGGTCCGGCGTCTCGTCCAGCGCGTCGATGTACTGCATCCGCCAGGGGGCCCAGAGATTCCGGTGGCGCTCCGTGCTGGGGCGGTCTTGTGTCATGGCGCGCCATGATACCGCCTCGCCGCCCCGCGGGCGAGGGCATTCACTCGGCGAGCGCGCGGTTTTCGGCTCGTTCCGCGGGGTCGCCGACTAGAACTTCGGTCGTCCGGTGCGGCGGAAGTTGTCCAGCACGGTTCTGCAGTCGCGCGCGTAGCGACGGGCGCCGGTCGGGTCGTCGTGCCGGCTGCTCGTGCGGATCACGATGTATTTCGCGTGCTCGTAGAGCAGGTAGAACATGCGGCGGAGCTGACCGACGGGCGTGGCGATCCGCTCACGGGCGGCGGCGCCGTCGTCCAGCCCCAGGCGCCGGCACTCGGGTTCGTAGCCGCCCCAGAAGCCCGGGCGCGTCACGCCGCAGTACTCCGCGATCGCCAGGTCCCATTCCACGTCGCCCCAGCAGGCGCGGTCGAAGTCCAGCACGCCGGTGACGGTTCCCGGCGCGGCGCCGGTCGCGCCGTCGACGTCCACCAGCAGGTTCGTCACCCACAGGTCCCCGTGCAGCAGACGCGACGTGTGGCAGTGGGCGAAGGCGGCGAGGTTGTCCCGCAGCAACTGCACCGCCTCGTCGGCCTCGTCGCGGTCGAAGACGCCGCAGTCGACCACGTCGTCCAGCTCCCTCGCGAACATGACGCAGAAGGCGTCGGCCCAGCTCGCCCGGGGCTGCATGGGCCGGTGCGCGCCGAGGTACCCGAAGCGGTTCCCGGCGTCGGTCAGCGAGTGGATGTGCGCGACGTGGCGCCCCCACTGCTCGAGCGCGCGGCGTCGGGCGCGGCCGTCGAGACCTGCACGGCTGAGAGGCCGGCCTGGAAGTTTCGGCATGATCAGCCAGTCGCGGTCGATCCGCGCCCGCGAAAAATCGTGGAAGACGATCTCGGCCGCGGGCACGGGCGTCTCGGACAGCAGGCGGGCGTGCAGCGCGGGCTCCCGGCGCATCATGCGGTACTCGTAGAACAGTTGCCGCACGGAGTCCGGCGGGGCGACGCGCAGGACGTATTCGTCCGACGCTCCCGCCACGGCGAACACGTCCGAGAACTTCCCCGCGCCGAACGGGCGCACGCGCCAGGCGCCGGCGCCCAGTGCGGCGCCGACGAGCTCGGTCGCCTTGTCGGGATCCAACGCCATGCCCTTCAGCGTACCGCACCGGCTCGTACTGCACCAGCGGCGCGAAAACGCGGTCGGTTCCGCCGCTTGCTAAACACCCCGCCCGCCCGCGCCGATAAAGGCAACGTCCTACGAGCCCGGAGGAGCTGCCGGCCGTGAATCCAGAACCCGTCGCGCGCATCCTGGACGCCGAGACGCCCGCGCCGCCCGCTGATGCGCCGACCGGCGAGCAGATCGACCTTCCGCTGGGCACGCACGGCGGCGTCGAGTCCGTCGCGGTCGCTGTCGCAGACGCTCCGGCGCGGCTGAGCGACGCGGTTCCCGTCGCCCGGGCGTTGTCCGACCGGGCGGCCGCGGCGGCGCGCGAGCATCTGCGCAGGCAGGGCGCGCCCGTACCGTGCCGGCGCGGCTGCGCCGCCTGCTGCCGCTACCTGGTTCCGCTGTCGGTTCCCGAGGCGTTCCGCCTGCGCGAGGAGGTGCTGGGGCTTCCGGTCGAGCGGCGTCGGGCTGCGTTGGAGGGGTTCATCGCCGCCTCGCAGACGGTGCTGACGTCGGACCGGTCGAAGGTGGACCGCTTCTCCGCCCTGGCCGGGCGTTTCGGCGCCGACGGCATGCTCGCGGAGCTCGCGGCCTGGTACGCCTCGCTGGAGCTGGACTGCCCGCTGCTCCGCGCCGAGGCCTGCGACATCTACCCGCGGCGCCCGCTGGCCTGTCGGGAGCACCTGGTGGTGTCCGACCCGTCGCGATGCGGGCGGCACGGCGCCACCGGCGACGAGGTCGTCGAGCTGCCCGTCTCCGTGACGGAGGTGCTGGCCGAGCTCGCCGGCCAGCTCGAGGATACCGCCCCCCAGGCCGTGCTGCTGCCGCTGACGCTTCTGTGGACGCAGGAGAACCGTCGGCGCGGCGAGCGGACCTGGCCTGCGCGGGAGCTGTTCGGGCGGTTGGCGGAGGTGCTGCGCCGGCGGGTCCAGTGCGGGAGCGGCGCCGAGCAGCGCAGCGGACATTCGGACGCGACCGAGGCCGCCTGAGAAGCCCGCGGGCCCGCTTGCCGCGGGGCGGTGCGTGGGCTACTATCGCCGGCGTGAGCGACCGGGCGGCGAGACCTTCGGCAACCCCTGCGATGCGGCAGTACGAGGCCTTCAAGGCCCAGTACCCGGACTACGTCCTGCTGTTCCGCATGGGGGATTTCTACGAGCTGTTCTACGACGACGCCAAGCTCGCCTCGCGCGAGCTGGGCCTGGCGCTGACCAGCCGGTCGAAGGGCGAATCGGCGATCCCCCTTGCCGGCATCCCGTATCACGCGCTGGACAACTACCTGCGGCGGCTGATCAAGGCCGGTCACCGCGTCGCCATCTGCGAGCAGATCGAGGACCCCGCCGAGGCCAAGGGCGTCGTCCAGCGCGACGTGACCCGCCTGGTCACCCCCGGGACGCTGACCGAGGAGGAACTGCTCGAGCAGCGCGAAGGCAACTACCTCGCGGCCGTCTGTCCCCCGGCTTGCGACGCGAACCGACGGGGCGGGTCGTCCGACGACGCCCAGGCGGGGCTGGCGTGGGTGGAGCTTTCCAGCGGAGAGTTCCACGCCGTGGCGCTGCCTGCCGATCAGGCGACCGACGAGCTGGTCCGCATCGCCCCGGCCGAGGTGATCGTCCCGGAAGGAAGCGAGCTGGACAGCCCGGAGTTCCGCCGCACCGTCGAGCAACTGACCTCGGCGACGGTGACGTCCCAGCCGCCGTGGTCGTTCGATCCGCGTGCGGCCCACGAGGCGCTGTGCGAGCACTTCAACGCGCGGACGTTGGAGGGCTTCGGCTTCGAGGCGTCGGACGCGGCGATTCCGGCGGCAGGGGCGGCCGTGACGTACCTCCGCCAGACGCAGAAGACCACGCTGGCGCACATCGGCTCGTTGCGGCGGTTCGAGCGGTCGGATCACATGGCGATCGACGCCAACACGCTGCGGTGCCTGGAGGTTCACCGGACGCTGCGGTCCGGCAGGCGCGCGGGGAGTCTGCTGGCCTGTATCGACCGCACCCGCACGGGCATGGGCGCCCGCCTGCTGGAGCGGTGGGTGGCTTTCCCCCTGACGCGCTACAGCGCCATCGTCGCCCGCCAGGACGCCGTGGCGGAGTTGGCCGACGACCGCCGCCGGCTGGAGGCGCTGCGCGACCGGCTTGGTGAGGTCGCGCAGATCGATCGCATCGCCGCGAACCTGGCCATGGGACGCGCCCGCCCGCGCGAGCTGGTCGCCCTGGGCACGACCCTGGCGAGCTTGCCGGACCTGGCCGCGCCGGTCGCGCAGATGGGCTGCCGGATGCTCGCGCAGATGGCGCCGAAGCTGACGGGCCTGGACGCCCCGGCCGAGCAGGTCGCCCGCGCGATCGACCCGGAGTGCCCCAACGTCCTACGCGACGGCGGGGTGATCGCCGACGGGTACGATGACGATCTGGACCGCCTGCGGCGCGTGGGGACCGACGGGCAGAGCTGGCTGGCGGAATACCAGCGCCAGCAGGCCCGGCGGTTGGGTATCGACAACCTCAAGGTCGGGTACAACAAGGTCTTCGGGTACTACATCGAGGTCACCCACGCCCACCGCGACAAGGTCCCCGACGACTACGTCCGCAAGCAGACGCTCAAGAACGCCGAGCGCTACATCACCGACGAGCTGAAGCGCTACGAGAGCGAGGTCCTCTCGGCCGAGGAACGGGCCAGGGCGCTGGAGGCGCGTCTGTACGCCCGGCTGTGCGAGGAGCTGGGCGAGCACGTCCCGGCCATCCAGGCCGCCGCAGAGGCCCTGGCGACGCTGGACGTGCTGACGGGGCTGGCGACGCTGGCCGTGGAGCGCGGCTACCGGCGCCCGACCGTCACCCAGGACAACGTGCTGCATATCGTCGGCGGGCGTCACCCCGTCCTGGCCGAGCAGCTCCGCGAGCAGTTTGTCCCCAACGACGTGGAGATGGGCACCGAGGCGGATCGCCTGGCGATCATCACCGGACCCAACATGTCCGGAAAGAGCACGTACATCCGCCAGACGGCGCTGCTGGTGCTGCTGGCGCAGACGGGAAGCTTCATCCCGGCGGAGGAGGCGACGATCGGGCTGGCCGACCGCATCTTCACGCGGATCGGGGCGGCCGACGAGCTGACCCGCGGGCTGTCGACGTTCATGCTGGAGATGGTCGAGACGGCCAACATCCTCAACAACGCCACCAGCCGGTCGCTGGTGATCCTCGACGAAGTCGGGCGGGGGACCAGCACGTACGACGGGCTGGCGTTGGCGTGGGCGATCTGCGAGCACATCGCGCTGCGCATCCGCTGCCGCACGCTGTTCGCCACCCATTATCACGAGTTGACCGAGCTGGAGGGGCTGCTGGACGGGACGGTCAACCTCAACGTCGCCGTCCGCGAGTGGGCCGACGAGGTCATCTTCCTGCACAAGATCGCCCGCGGCGCCACGGACCGCAGCTACGGCGTGCACGTGGCGCGTCTGGCGGGCGTGCCCGGGGAGGTCGTCGACCGCGCCAAGGCGATCATGCCCCAGATCCAGGCCCACGTCGCCGAGCGGCTGGACATGTCCGCCCTCGCCGAGCGGGCCCGTCAGGCGGCGAAGCAGATGGACCTGTTCGCCGACCCGGCCGCCCGTGTCGCCCGCGAGATCAAGAGCGCCGACCCGGACAACATGACGCCCATCCAGGCGCTGGAACTGCTGCGGAAGCTGAAGAACGAGCTTTAGAGACGGTCGACGCGGGGGCGCAAAGGCGGGCAGACCCGCGTGACGGACTTGTTTCCAGCACGCACCCTCGGCGCCGTCGGCGTCTCGGGCGCGAGCCGAGGGCGTTCTATTGCAGCTCGCCGCTGTGCTTGTAGATGGCGGTCTCCAGCGACCGGACGTAGCTGGTGAACGGGTTCTCCCCGTCGGCGTCGTTCTCGATGGCGTGCGACGTCATGTACATCTTCGCGTCGAGGTTGTCCACGTAGTGGAGGAAGTACGCCTCGGGAATCGCCGGCAGCTTCGGCGAGCCGTACTCGTGAATCCCGTGGTGCGACAGGATCAGGTGCTGCAGCAGGTCCACCGTCCGGGCGGGGATCGGCTCGGACGTTTCTTCGGCGACGGCGTCGGCCTTCTGCTGGACCCAGATCGCCGCGATGGTGATGTGCCCGACAAGCCGGCCCCGCTCGGTGTAGTTGATCGCCAGCCCGGTCGAAAGCTCCGCCGTCTTGCCGATGTCGTGCAGCAGCACCCCGGCCAGGACCAGGTCCGCGTTGACCTTGGGATACAGCGGCAGAAGCGCCCGCGCCGCCCGCGCCACGGCCAGCGTGTGCTCCAGCAGCCCGCCGATGAACGCGTTGTGCAGTTGCATCGCGGCCGGGGCCTGCTTGAACGCCGCCACCAGGTCCCGGTCCTCCACGAACTTCTTGATCAGCCGGCGGATGTGC
Organism: Planctomycetota bacterium; assembly: GCA_048622595.1. Classification (GTDB taxonomy): domain Bacteria; phylum Planctomycetota; class Phycisphaerae; order SM23-33; family SM23-33; genus JAGXKT01. The sequence continues at coordinate 6,340 of JBMCUM010000015.1, forward strand.
TTGTCCTTGATGTCGCGGAGGATTTCCAGCAGCTCGGCCCACATCTCCTCGATGTCCAGCTCGGTCACCGGCATGTAGTCGGCCAGGTCCACCTTGTCGGCGGACCAGGGCCTGCACGCGTCGATGATGAACTGGAGCTGCCCGCGGTACTCGTCGGTGCGCCCCTTGACGTGGAGGAAGCCCTCGGTGGGGATGGACTGGAAGATCTGCTCGGACGCCTGCCACATCCGCGCCGGCAGCGTGCCGGTCTTGTCGCACAGCGTGCAGGTGACGTACAGGTCGCCCTTCTTGGTCGTCCGCAGGTCCTTGTCGCGGACGAGGAAGACCTGGTCCAGCGTCACGCCCGGGGTCAGCTCGTTGATGAACTTCCGCTCGCCGTCCATGGCCCGATTCTACCCGCGCCGCCCGCGTTGCAAAAGGCCCATCCGGCCGGTATAACGCCGACTTACGTTCGACGTTCGATGTTCGACGTTCGATGTTCGACGCTCGATGTTTGATGTTCGACGCTCGACGTTCGACGGTTCGGCGCCGAACGCCGTCCTTCATCCTGGGACCTGAGCCCTGCCGCCATGCGATACACCCGACTGCTGATCCCGACTGTCAAGGAAGTCCCCGCCGAGGCGGAGATCCCCTCGCACCAGCTCATGATCCGCGCCGGGCTGATCCGCAAGGTCGCCAGCGGGACCTACACGTACCTGCCGCTGGGCTGGTGGTGCATCCGCAAGATCGTCGAGATCGTCCGGTCCGAGATGGACGCGGCCGGGGCGCAGGAGATCTCCATGCCCGTCGTCCAGCCCATCGAGCTGTGGCAGCGGACCGGGCGCGACGTGGACTACGGGGACACGCTGCCGCGGTTCTGCGACCGTCACGGCCGATGGAACGTGCTGGCGCCGACGGCCGAGGAGGTCGTCACCGCCCTGGCCGCGAGCGAGCTGTCCAGCTACAAGCAACTGCCCGTCAACCTGTACCAGATCAACACGAAGATCCGAGACGAGTACCGCCCGCGGTTCGGCGTCCTCCGCAGCCGCGAGTTCCTCATGAAGGACGCCTACAGCTTTCATGCCACGCCCGACTGCCTCGACGCCGAGTACCGCCGCATGTACGACGCCTACTGCCGCATCTTCGACCGCTGCGGCGTGCCGTACGTCGTCGTCGAGGCCGAGACCGGCGAGATGGGCGGGTCGGGTTCGCACCAGTTCACCGTCCCGTGCGACAGCGGCGAGGACGTGATCGTCCACACCGAAGATGGCTCGTACGCGGCGAACCTGGAGAAGGCCGCCGTCGATCCGCCCTCGCCCGAGGTCGTGCACCAAGCCGAGCGGGCCCGCGCCGACGTGCCCGAGATGGAGGAGGTCCACACGCCGGGCGTCGGGACTATCGAGGAGGTCTGCGGTTTCCTCGGCACGCAGCCGGCGGAGATGATCAAGACGCTGATCTACACCGCCGGCGACCGGACTGTCGCCGTATTGCTCCGCGGGGACCACGAGATCAACATCGAGAAGCTCACCCAGGCCGTCGGCGGCGGGCACGTCGAGCTGGCCGGGGAGTCGACGATTCAGTTGGTCACCGGCGCGGACGTCGGGTTCGCCGGGCCGATGGGGCTGGCGGATGACGTCGATGCGGTGCTGATCGACGCGTCGGTCGCGGCGATGGTCTGCGGGGTGACGGGCGCGAACAAGACGGACTACCACGTGCGCAACGTCGTGCCCGGGCGGGACTTCCCGCTCGAAGGCGAGAACGTGACGGTTGCGGACATTCGCAACGCCGTGGAAGGCGACACGCACGACGGTAAGGCGCTGGCGTTCCGGCGTGGGATCGAGGTCGGGCAGGTCTTCAAGCTCGGGACCAAGTACAGCGCCAAGCTCGGCGCGACGGTCCTCGACGAGTCCGGCGCCGAGACGCCCTGCCTGATGGGCTGCTACGGGATCGGGATCAACCGCATCCTCGCCGCGGCCATCGAGACCGGGCACGACGAGGACGGCTGCATCCTGCCGGTGGCGATCGCGCCGTTCGAGGTCGAGGTCGTCCAGCTCAACAGCGATAAGCCGGACGTGATTGCCGCGGCCGAGCGGATTCACGATGAACTCGCCGCCGCCGGCGCCGACGTGCTGCTGGACGATCGGCCGGTCCGGCCCGGCGTGAAGTTCAAGGACGCCGATTTGATCGGGATCCCGCTGCGGATCGTCGTCGGCGAGCGGGGGCTGCGCGACGGGAACGTGGAGCTCAAGCGCCGCACGGACGACAAGCCCGCGCTGGTCGGGGCCGACGAGGCGGTCGGAAAGGCGCTGGAGCTTCTGCACGAAATGCACGGCGGGAAACCGCATTGAGGCGATAGCGGGGGCCAATGGATGAAACATCGCATTTACATTGACGAAGTGGGTAACCCCGATCTTGGAAGTTCCGACAACCCGAACCATCGCTTCCTGAGTCTTACGGGCGTGGCGGCTGACCTGGGGTACGTCAGCAACGTGCTGCATCCGCAGATCGAAGCCCTGAAGAAGGCGTATTTCGGCTCGCATCCCGACGAACCGGTCATCCTGCATCGCAAGCAAATCGCGAACGCGAGGTATCCCTTTGAGGCGCTTCGCGATCCGCAGACACGCGGTGAGTTTGACACGCGCCTGTTGCAGCATATGCGTGAATGGGACTACACGGTATTGTCCGTCTGTATCGACAAGAAGAGGCATCGTGAGACGTACACGACCTGGCGGTACGATCCCTATCACTACTGCCTCGCGGTGTTGCTGGAGCGTTTCGTGTTTCTGCTCGATCGGCTTGATGCGCGCGGCGATGTGATGGCCGAGTCAAGAGGCGGGAAGGAAGATCGGCGCCTCAAGGCGTCGTTTGCCCGCCTGATGGAGCGCGGGACGGAGTACCTCGATGCGGAACGCTTTGCTGCTCGTCTGACCAGCAGGCAACTCAAAGTCAAGCCGAAGACGAACAACATCGCGGGGCTACAGTTGGCGGACCTGCTTGCCCACCCCAGCCGCAATGAGATCCTGGTCGAGAACCAGTACGAGGACGTCAAGCTGGGGCCCTTTGCCCGACGGGTCGTCGAGATACTCGCTACGAAGTACTACCAGTGCGGCGGATGGGTATTCGGGAAAAAGATGCTGTAAGCGCATAAAAGAGGGCCCTTTGCAGGGCCCCGATGGCTTGAACCATCCACCTCCGCATTTGCGGATTACCTTTATTGTCGACGTCGCCGAACGGCGAATCAAGAAAAAAACCGACCTACCTGTGGCCAAACCGCGAAACAAGTTCATCGACTACGTGCAGTACCTGGGCCTGCGCCTGTTCGCGATGTTCGTGCACATGTTCGGTTGGGAGGCGAACTATCGCACGGCGCGGTGGATCGGAAACCTGCTGTACCGGTTTGACGCTCGCCACCGCCGGCGCGGGCTGGAGCACCTCCGCCGGAGCTTCCCCGAGTGGAGCGAGGACAGGCGGCGACGGGTCTGCAAGGCCTCGATGCGCAACACCGTCTACCTCGGGCTGGAGGTGCTGTTCACCACCCGCCTGATCACCCCGGGGCGCTGGCAGCGGCACATCACGCCGACCCGCATGAGCGACTTCATCCGCATCATGGTCGAGGGCAGGACCGGGTTGATCTGCGCGACCGGGCACTTCGGAAACTGGGAGGTGGCCGGGTACACCATGGCCGCGGTGGGCTTCCCGTGCTACGCCGTCGCCCGCCCGCTGGACAACGCGTACATCAACGATTACCTCCTCGGGGTCCGCCAGGGGCGGGGGATGACGATCCTCGACAAAAAGGGCGCGTCGCAGAACGTCGAGCGGATCCTCGCCGAGAAGGGCATCGTCGCCTTCGTCGCCGACCAGGACGCGGGGCGCAAGGGGCTGTTCGTGGATTTCTTCGGGCGCCCGGCGAGCACGTACAAGTCGATCGCCCTGCTGGCGATGCGGCATGACGTGCCGATCGCCGTTCCCTACGGCCGGCGGCTCGACGAGGAGTTTCACTTCGAGGTCGGCTGCCGGCGGATCATCCGCCCGCACGAGTGGGCGGACAAGCCCGACGCGCTGCGCTGGATCACGCAGGAGTACACACGCGCCATCGAGGACGTCGTCCGCACCGCGCCCGAGCAGTACCTCTGGGTCCACCGCCGCTGGAAGCACCGCCCCGGCGGCGAGCAGCCGGGCGAAGACGGCGTGGCGTAACGCAAACGCTCGGCTGTCAGCGATAAGCCCTCTGCGCCGGTGCCTCAGGGGCTGCCGTGGTTTGCGAAGCAACCCCGTCGATCGCTATCTGGCTCTGGGGCTCGCCAGTCCGCGCTTGTAGAGCGGCTCGGCCTGGCGAACGGCGCGGACGAACTCGCGGAACCGACCGGCCGCCGCGCCCCATTCGCCGTGGGCATCCATCTCGGCGATGGCGCGGTCCTGCGGTAGCCCGCGCCGGTAGACCAGGGCGTAGGCCTCCTTGATCTGCTCGCGGTCTTCATCGGTGATGTCCTTCGCCCGCTTCAGGCCGACGATGTTGAGGCCCGCGACCTCGTTGATGTGCCGGCCAATGACGAACGGCGGCAGGTGGGTCGAGAAGCCGCTGTGGCCCTGCGTCATCGCCCGCTCGCCGATCCAGGTGAACTGGTGGACCGCCGTGTAGGCCGACAGGACCGCCCCGCGCCCCACCGTCGCGTGCCCGCCGATGGCGACGCCGTTGGTCAGGATGCAGTCGTCGGCGACCGTCGCGTCGTGCCCGGCGTGAGCGGAGGTCATCCAGTAGGTGTTGTTGCCGACGGTGGTGGGCGTCTCGGGCTTGCTGCCGCGACTGATGGTGACGTTCTCCCGGAAGGTGTTTGAGTCGCCGATGACCAACCGGGTCTCGGTGGCGGGGTCGAACTTCAGGTCCTGGGGCTCGCCGCCGAGCACGCAGAACGGCCCGACGCGGTTGTCGGACCCGAGGCGCGTGCCGCGACGCACGATCGCGTATTCGCGCAGCACGCAGCCCGCCCCGATGACGACGCCGCCTTCGATGACGCACCCCGGACCGATCTCGGCGTCGTCGGCCAGCTTCGCCTCGCCGTCCACGTGCGCTGTCGGATGGATTGTCGCCATGGGCTCGCTCCTGCGATGAGGTCGCGACGTAGTATCCGGCGGCCGGATATCATAAAATGTCCGGCCGCGTTTTGCAGAGGATTCCGAACCGCCGCGTTGAGACGACCGTGCCCCCCGTATCGGTCCCGGACAACCCGCCGTCGCTCGATGAGCTGCTCGCCCCGCTCGCCGACCGTATCGAGCAGGACCTCGGGCGCATGCTCGCCCCGCCCGCCGCGCCGGAGGCCCTGGCCGCGGCGATGCGCTACTGCGCGCTGGACGGGGGCAAGCGCCTCCGCCCGGCAGTGGTGCTGCTGTCGACCGTCGCGGCCGGCGGGTCGGACGCCGACGAGCTCGCCCGACGGGCCGCCGCAGCGGTCGAGATGGTGCACACCTACTCGCTGGTGCACGACGACCTTCCGGCGATGGACGACGACGCGCTGCGCCGGGGCAGACCCAGCGCGCACGTGAAGTTCGGCGAGGCGATGGCGATTCTCGTCGGCGACGCGCTGCTGACGCGGGCGTTCGAGGTTCTCGCCGAGGTGGGCGGCGAGCGGTCCGCGACCCTGGCGGTCGAGCTGGCGCGGGGCGCCGGACCGGCCGGCATGATCGCCGGACAGGTCGCCGACATGGACCTGTGCGCGCTGCCGACCGGGGGCGAGGCGCTGGCGTACATTCACAGTCGAAAGACCGCCGCGCTGTTGCGTGCCGCGGCGCGGATGGGCGGGCGATGCGCCGACGCGGCGCCGGGCGTGCTGGACGCCCTGGGCGACTACGGCGAGGCGACGGGCCTGGCGTTCCAACTCGTCGACGACATCCTGGACGTCACCGCAAGCGCCGCCCAGCTCGGCAAGACGCCGGGCAAGGACGCCGACACACACAAGCGCACGTACGTCGCCGAGCTGGGCGTCGACGGCGCCCGCGACCGCGCGAACGAGTTGACCGCCCAGGCCGTCGCCGCCGCGGAACCGTTGGGCGAAGCGGGCCGGCCGCTCGCCGACCTGGCCCGGGCGCTGTCGCGGCGCCGGCGCTGACCGTCGCGGAGGCGAACCATGGCTGAGGAACGACTGCTGGACCACATCACGAGTCCGCATCAGTTGCAGCGGCTGTCGCCGGGGCAGCTTCGTGACCTGGCGGGGGAGATCCGCGAGCGGATCGAGCAGGTCGTCAGTCGCCGGGGCGGGCACCTGGCGAGCAACCTGGGCGTCACGGAGCTGACGATCGCGCTGCATCACGTGTTTGACTTCTCGCGCGACCGGTTGGTGTTCGACGTCGGGCACCAGTGCTACCCCCACAAGCTGCTGACCGGTCGCAACCCGCGGTTCGACACGCTCCGCCAGGCAGGCGGCGTCAGCGGCTTTCCCGCGCCCGACGAGAGCCCCTACGACCTGTTCGCCACCGGGCATGCCGGGGCGGCGATCTCCACTGCCGCGGGGCTCGCCTGGGCGGACGCGGACGCGGCGAGTCGGGTCGTGGCCGTCGTGGGCGACGCGAGCATCGTCAACGGTTTGTCGCTGGAGGGGATCAACAACGCGGCGCTGCTTCGGCGGCAGTTCCTGATCGTGCTCAACGACAACTCCATGGCGATCGACCGGACCAGCGGCGCCCTGGCCGGCGTGTTCGATCGCCTGCGCTTGACCGAAACCTACGACGAGATCAAGCAGTCCACCGAGCGCCTGCTGCACCACGTGCCCTTCGGCGGCGAGATGCACGATGCCCTGCGCCACCTGCGCGACGGGCTGCGGGGCAGCGTCCACGGCGGGCAGGTGTTCGAGTCCTTCGGGCTGCGCTACTTCGGCCCGGTCGACGGGCACGATATCGACCAGCTCATCGCCGTCCTCCACCGCGTGGGGCGGATGAAACGCCCCGTCCTGCTGCACGTCCATACCCAGAAGGGACGCGGCGTCGAGTACGCCGTCGACGACCCGCGAACCTTCCACAGCCCGTCGGCGTTCGAGGTCCGCAACGGTCGGGCCGTCTTCGCACGACGGGCGCGGCCCACCTGGACGCACGCGTTCACCGAGGCGCTGATCGACCGCGCCGAGGACGATGAGCGGATCGTGGCCATCACGGCCGCCATGCCGGGCGGGACCGGGGTGGACCGCTTCCGCCGGCGGTTTCCCCGGCGGTGCCTGGACGTGGGCATCAGCGAGTCGCACGCGGTGGCGACGGCGGGCGGGCTGGCCCGCGCCGGCAAGCTGCCGGTGGTGGCGCTGTACTCCACCTTCGCCCAGCGGGCGATGGACCAGGTGTTCCACGACGTGGCGCTGCAGGGGCTGCACGTGGTCCTGTGCCTGGACCGCGCCGGGCTGGTCGGCTCGGACGGGGCGGTCCATCACGGCTTCATGGACATTGCGTACCTGCGGTCCATCCCGGGCGTGACGCTGCTGGCGCCGGGCGACGTCGCCGAGCTCGGCGCGGCGCTGGACTTCGCCCTGGACTGCGACGGGCCCGTCGTGCTGCGCTATCCGCGCGACGAGGTGCCCGACGACCTGCCCGGCGACTGCCCGCCGTTCGAACTCGCCCGCGCGCGGACGCTGCGCGACGGGGCTGACGGAACCTTCCTGACCTACGGGGTCATGGCGGGCCCGGCCATGACAGCGGTCGGGATGCTCGCCGAACGCGGTCGGGAGGTCGGCGTGGTCAACGCCCGCTTCGCCAAGCCGGTCGACGCGGGTTGCATCGCGCGCGTGATCGAGCCCGGCTCGCCCGTGCTCGTCTGCGAGGACCACGCGCGGACCGGGGGGTTCGGCGCGGCCGTTCTGGAAACGGCCGCCCAACGAGGCCTGGACGCCCGGGCCGTACGCCTGCTGGGGCTCCCGGACCGCTTCGTCGCCCACGGGTCGCGCGGCGAGCAGCTCGCGGAGGTGGGCCTGGATGCGGCCTCGCTCGCCGAGGCGATGGAGCGGATGATCGCCGAGACGCGCCGGCCGGTGCGACCCGAAGCGCGGTAGGGGTTCGTGACATCTGAATTGATGGCTGCCGTGGTTTGCGAAGCAACCACGGGATCGTGCGTGGAGCCCGCGGTTCGCCAACCGCGGGCTGCGGCCGCCGCACATGCGCGCCGCGGGACTACGGCGCGTCGGTGAGCCCCCGCACCTCGGCGAGCACGGCGTCGACGATTTCCTCCGCGTCGAGGGTGCGGACCTTCTGCCCCCGGCGGTAGAGCATCGCGCGGTCCCTGCCGCAGCAGACGGCCACGTCGGCGCCCTCGGCCTCGCCGGGCCCGTTGACCACGCAGCCCATCACGGCCACCGTCAGCGGGGTCGCGACCCCCGCCAGCGCCTCGCGCAGGTGCTGCACGACGGGGGCGACGTCCATCTGAAGCCGCCCGCACTGCGGGCACGCGATCAACTCCACGCCCGGACGCTTCCGGAGTCGCAGCGACGCCAGCAGCTCCACCGCGTCGCGGACCTCCGCCACCGGGTCGCCCGCGTACGACAGGCGGATCGTATCACCGATGCCGTCGGCCAGCAGCGCCCCGATCGCCGCGGCGGATCGCACGATCGCCGTCTCGCGCGGCCCGGCGTGTGTGACGCCCAGGTGCAGCGGCCAGTCCCAGCGTTCGGCGAGGCGGCGGTTGACGGCGATGGTGGTCAGCGCGTCGTGGCTCTTGGCCGAGAGGACGAGCTTCTCGAAGCCGGCCTCGGCGAACGGTTCGAGGGACTCGGCGAGCTTGTCGACCATCAGGTCGACCAGCGGCGTGCGGCGCTGCGTGGCGGCGCTGCGCGGGTCGCGGCGGTCGACGACCGATCCCTCGTTGACGCCCACGCGGACGCTTGCGCCGGCGTCGCGCGCCGCGGCGATAACCTGCCGCACCTGTCGGCGGTCCGAGATATTGCCCGGGTTCAGGCGGATCTTGGCCGCGCTGGCGTCGATCGCCTCCAGCGCGCGGTCGAAGTGGAAGTGCACGTCGGCGATGATCGGAACCGGCGAGCCGGCGACGATCTCGCCCAGCGCGGCGGTGTCGTCGCGCGTGGGCACGGCCACGCGGACCAGCTCCGCCCCTGCGCCGGAAAGCTCGCGCACCTGCGACAGCGTTGCGACGGCGTCGGCCGTCCGCGTCGTGGTCATGCTCTGGACCCGCACCGGCGCCTCGCCGCCCAGCGCCACCCCGCCGACGTCGACGGTGCGGGTGCGGCGTCGTCGGATTTGCGGAAGCGCCGACGGGCTCATGCCGCGATTGTACGCCTTGAAAACGCCGACCGGCAACGTACAATAAAAACCCCCGCGCCCGTAGCTCAGTGGATAGAGCGCCTGCCTCCGGAGCAGGAAG